>WQYX01000001.1 GCA_009781005.1 Polyangiaceae bacterium
CCGACGAGAGCTGCTTGTGCAGCTTGAGGAGGAGCAACGAAGCGATGCGACGCAAATCGACCAAAAGACGACGGGAGCAACCTACGAGGGGTTCCAAACCTCGCGTCAACTTGAAAGCGGTCTGTTCTTCGCGGGTTAATGTACTCTCGTGTAGAGTACAAAAGCTGGAAATGCACAATGCCGTCGTTCTCGTGAAAGAGAACGGCGGCATTCTTTATTTCGGCTCCCCGTTCAGCGCGTGCTGCTCGTGCTCTGGCGTGCGGGTTGGCTTCGCTTCGTTGTCGCTCGTCGAGTCGTTGTTCGGCGTGCGGTAGCGCCAGGACGCGACGACGTGCGTGTTGCGGTGTGCCTCGCTGTTCGCTTCAAGGTCCTGCGGCGCGGATTGCGGCGTGGCTCGGTTTTCTTTGCCGGACGCTTTTTTACCGTACGCCGCCGCGCCTGGGTGTTCTTGGCGATGAGCGTACCTGCCGCGCGCGCGCGCGCCCGAGCCACTCTGCGAGGACGCTTCGGTGCGGCACGCTTCTTGGTAAGGGCAGGTGCGGCCTTCACGCGCTTGCTCACCGTCTTCCTCTTGTCCTCGGGCAGGGCAGAACCCGATCGACGTGCCGGCGCGCGAGGTGTCTGCGCGCGTCCGGTCGACGTCGCTCCTTTTGCGCTGCGGGTCGCGCCCGTGCCCTGCCGAATCTCCTTTCGGGCGGACGCTCCGACTCGAGGGGCTCTCGCCGTCTTCTTGGCGGGGGCCTTGTTTGCGCGTCCGATCGTCATCTTCTCCGGCATGATGTTCCTCACTCTCGACGCCGTGCAAAAGCAAGAGCCTCGCCACCTGTGCAGAGTGCACGGATAGCGTTCGTCGTCCGGGATTCAGGAGCTTTGCGTCGCCGAACGGGCGTGCGCCGATCGTGTCGCGAGGGCGCAGCTCACATGAGGTGGTCGCATCGTGCCACGCGCGACTCACGAGCAGATTCGGTCGGCATGGGGACCAAAACGCGCGGTCCGGCATCGAAGGGGGTCGTGCGCATCATCGTCACCGGCGGCACTGGATTCATCGGACGAAAGCTCGTGAGGTCGCTCTGCGAGCGCGGCGATGACGTCACCATCTTCACGCGTAGGCGCGCGAGTGCATGCGGCGCTGGTTTTGGCGCCCGCCCCACGTGCTGCCGCGGGAGCGGCAAGGTCGAACTCGTACCATGGACGCCGGATCGCCCCGGCCCCTGGCAGAACCTCGTCGATGGCGCGGACGCCGTCGTGAACCTCGCGGGAGCCGGCATCTTTGACGAGCGCTGGACGCCCGATCGCAAGCGCGTGCTCCGCGACAGCCGCATCCTCTCGACCACTCTCCTCGCCGAGGCTGTCGAGCGCGCAACGAACAAGCCGGGCGTCTTCGTCAGCGGATCGGCGGTGGGCTACTACGGCACGCATTGCGGCGATCGCGCGCTCATCGAAGACGATCTCGCGGGCACAGACTTTCTCGCGCAACTTACGATCGAGTGGGAGGCGGCCGCAGCGCCGGCGCGCGATGCAGGCGTTCGCGTGTGCCATCCGCGAACGGGCATCGTCCTCGGCACCGACGGCGGGATGCTTGCGAAGCTCTTGCCGCTCTTCCGCGCGTACGTGGGCGGGCCCGTTGGTCACGGCACGCAGTTCATCGCGTGGATTCATGCGGCCGACGTGATCCGCGCGATCGAACATGCGATCGATCACGCGTCCATGTCGGGTCCCTTCAACATGGTCGCACCCGAGCCCGCCACCATGAACGACTTCGCGCGCGAGCTCGGCGACGCGCTCGACCGCCCGTCCCACGTGCGCGTTCCCGCGCTCGCCGTGAAGCTTGCGCTCGGTGAGGGCTCGGACGCCGTCCTCACCGGGCAGCGCGCCGTGCCCCACCGCCTCGTCGCCGAAGGTTTTGCGTTTCTCTTCCCCGAGCTTGCTTCCGCCCTGGCCGATCTCACGAGCCCGCCTTCGATTTGACGCGATCTCAATCGTTGGGGTCAGACGATTCCGCGTGCACGGAGCACGTTGCGGAGCGCTGCTTGCACGTCGGTCGTTGTCGTGTGCATGGCCCCGCGAGCAAGCTCGATGAATCTCGTGCTGCACGACTTGCCGAGAGCATCGAGCACCGAGGCGCGATCGATGGGTGCTCCGTGCTCGATCACGCCGAGGAGAAGTTCGGCGGCCTCCATGGTGTCGACATTCGAGAGAGATCGAAATGCTGCTGCACGCACGGCGGGCTCGGGTGCCTCGCGGACGATGCGCGAGAGCGGGTCGAAGGCGTGCGGGAAGTGGAGCGACTCGACGGCTTTCGCGGCCTGCTCGACGACGGCCAGATCGGGATCGCGAAGCCCCGCACGCACGGTGATGAAGCTCCGCTTGAAAAAGAGCTGCTCGATCGCTCTGAGGACGGCGATCTTCACTTGCTTTTCCCCTCGCGCAAAAAGCTTTTCGAGTGGCGAGAGCACCACGAAGAGTTGGAGTTGCCGCAGCTCGTCGGCGAGCCTCACGCGCGCATTCGTGGCAGGCGCGCTCGCGTCGTTCGGATGATTCTCGACCGCGAGGGCCGTGAGACGCGCGAGCATGGCTCGGCGCCGGATGAGATCCGGCCAGCGCTTCGCGTCGAGCAGGACGTCCGCACACGCTTCGGCGGCGCTGCCTTGCTGTTCCCACTCGAGGAGATCGACGTGCCAGACATCGGGGAGGTGGTCGGGGGGATGCGAGGGCACCGCGGTAGCGTCGACGACTTCGTCGCGCACGCCCTCGTAGCGCTTCGCGGCGCGCGCGTAGTGCGTCCTTCGCTGTGCTTCGAGATCCATGGTCGCTAGATCGGTGTACAATGCACCTATGCGGGCGTACTGGCCCACCTCACCGAAGGCGAGAATGGCAGCGAGCAGCGCGTTCTCCGCGATCTCGGGCGGCGCGCCGCGAGCGAGGTGTTGTTTGGACACTTCGCGCCAGAGTTCGGCCTGCACAATGGTGTAGTGTGCAGCCGTGCTCGGAATCGCGAGCGCGCGCGCGTAGTCGGCGGCTTCTCGTGCGAGCGTGGCTGCGGCGGACAGTTCGCCGCGCTCTTCGGCGGCTTGGAGAGCGTCCTCGAAGTGCTGGAGCGCGAAGTACTTGAGGTGATCCTCACGCAAGATGCGAATGCAGTTGACGAAGCCTTCGAGCACGTCCTCGAACGTGCCGCTTTCGCGCCCGATCTGCACGAGCACCTGGAAGCAGTCGAACGCACGTTCGCGCTGACCGATGCTTTCGAAGGTATCGGCTGCTTCTTCGAGCAGGCGCACCGCCGAGACCGTGGCTTCACGCGCCTCTTTCGGCGCGCCGCATTTGTTCTCGCATCGAGCGAGGTTGAACCGAAGGAGAGCTGCGTTGTACGCGTCCGCACCGCCTGACGCAGTCTGCGTGAGGCGCGACCAGAGAACGCGCGCTTGCCTATAGTCACCGGATTTTTCGCGGTAGATCGCGGCGGCAACAAGAAGTCCTGCGTCCTCCATTTCGCGTGCTGCGCTCGCCGCGTCGCCCATGGCCGCGAACGTGCGAGCACGATCCACCGCGGCAACGTTGGGCAAGATCGTGCTCACGCGCCGCCACACATTCGGATCCGATGCCGCCATGTACCAGAACACGGTGAGCGCGCTGCGCGTATCGCCGCGTTGCACGAGGACCTCCGAGAGCGGCCGGATCACCGAGAGGTACAGGTTCTCCGCGACGTGCGTCTGCGTGGCGGCAGTGACGAGAGCGTTCGCGGCGTCGTCCAGATCTCCGCGGGCGAACGACGCTTGGGCGCGGTCGCGTAGCTGGTTGAGATTGTCGGCCATGGCGCGTGACGATGCGGTGGCGTCTACGATGACGACGCGGGCGGAATGCTCGGATCCGGCTCGCTACCAGTCTCTTGGCGCCGTCGCTTGGCGAGATCGTGCGGCACGCGGGCAACGGCCTCGACGAGACCGATGAGGATGTAGAACGACAGCAGCCAGACGAGTACGAACGCCGGCTTCGTCTTCACGGAGACGATGGCGCTCGAAACGACCGCGAAGAGCACGAGCCCGGCGGTGCGCGCGTTGAGCGCAAGGTCCTTGAAGGATCGAAAGCGGATCGTCGAGATCTGAAGGAATGCGAGAAATGCGACGAGGCCCATCATGGGTCCGACATAACGCTCGCTCGCGAGATCACCGCCGATGGCGTGGTTGGCGACGATGAGCGAGACGAGGATGCCTGCGGCGCCAGGGACGGGGAGACCAATGATGTACTTGCTCGGTTTCTTTGGCGCGCCGCTCTCTCCCATGGAGAGGACGTTGAAGCGCGCGAGCCGCACGGCACCTGCGGCGGCAAAGGCGAATGCGATGACGAGTCCGAGGGTGGACGCGTGGAAGAGCGACCACTTGTACACGAGCAGTGCAGGGGCGATGCCGAACGAGATCATGTCGGCGAGCGAATCAATCTGCAAACCAAAGGCGCTCTGCGTCTTGGTGAGCCGCGCCACGCGCCCGTCGATCAAATCGAAGAACAGCGCGTACACGAGCAAGAGCGAGGCTCGGTAGTAGTCGTTGCTCTCGGCAATTGCGCCACCGCTCAAGCGGATGGAGTCGAATCCGCAAAAGATGCTCGAGAGCGTGATCATGTTTGGCAGAAGAAACAGAGTCTTACGGAGATCGAGCCTTCTGCGAGCCACGGCCATGACGGCACTTTGCCTGAGGTCGGGCCACCCGTAAAGCCACCGGGTTTTTGGCCCGGCGCGCGCGCTGCTTCTACCCTTGTGCGTCGTGACTCTCGTAGGGTACATACTGAAGTTTTTGCCATTGATCGTGAGCTCCGTGTTCGCCGCGAGCGCAGCGTTGGGTTGCGCGCACGCCGAAAGCGCTGAGTCAGCGCAGCTTGCGGAGATGGGAGACACCATCACGCGGATGCAGGCGGACCGCGATCGCGAGGACGCTCGATATGGAGCTCTCGGCGTCAAGATGGCCGAAGAGCAGGGCGCGGCCGACAAGGAAACCGAGACTCCCGCGAAGCTCACGGGGTACGCGGCGCGCGCGCCTCTCGTGCCGTTGCGCGCCGTATCCCTTGGCGAGAGCGATGCTCCGCTCGAGAGCGATGACCCGAACGACACCACTCCGCGCCCGGAGATCCGTATCGTCGGAACTCCGTCGACCGCGCGCATAGCGCACACGAGAGCGCCGTCTTATCCCGGTGTGAGAAAGAATTCGCCGAAAGGTCCGAAGGAGACTCCATGAGAGCATGCTTCCCAACCGTCCCCTTCGTGATGGCGACGGCGTCCGTCTTCGTGGTCGCGCCCGGCGCCGCGTTTGCGCAAGACGTGAGCGGCACGGCTCCGGCAGGTGGCACGGCTCCGGCAGGTGGCACAGCTCCCGCGGGCGGGAACGCTGCGCAAACGGTGACGACCTACCAGATGTTTCCCGGTGGTGTGGCTCCGACCCCGCCCGGACAGACGCTCGGCGGCGGCAACACGGAATACTCGTCATCAAAACCCATTGTTGGCAATGAGACCGATACCTTTGACTTTCATTACGGTGGTAGCGGCAACACGGTTCGCGGGAGCGACAGTTCATCGTTCGTGCTCGGTGGAAACATGGTTCGCGGCGGTGTTACCGAAAACGCGGGTTCCCACGTCGTGCGCAAAGGCGATACCTTATGGGCCATCTGTGATTCGTATTTCCATAATCCATATCAATGGCCGCGTATCTGGTCCTACAATCCACAAATTCAGAATCCACACTGGATTTATCCGGGCGAAGAAGTCCGGCTGCGCAGCGGAGGTGGCGCCGCGCTCGCGACCGCAAGCGGCGGCGGAGATGGCGCAGGCGGACCGCCGGCCATCGCGTCACGTGGGGGGATCGTCGACCGCCGTCGCCAGGTTCCGCCTGACACCATCTTTCTTCGCGATACGGGTTATATCGACGACGATACTCACAACTGGGGCGAAATCACCGGGTCGCGCGAAGACAAGATGTTCTTGAGCAACTTCGATGAAGTCTATCTTCGAATCGGCAACGACCACGATCTCAAGATTGGTCAGGAGCTTACGATCTATCGGCCTTCGCGCAGGGTCGAAAATGGCGAGCTCATCGAGATCGAAGGCACGCTCACCGTCGATCAATGGAATCCCAAGGAACGCATCGCCCGCGGCCGGATCACCGAGACGCTCGACGTCATCGAGCGCGGTGCCCGCGTCGGTCCGATCATGCGTCGCTTCGAGATCGTTCCGCCGCTTCGCAACGAGATCGACGTAAAAGCCAAGGTCCTCGCGAGCGTCGTTCCCGGCAACATCTACGGGCAGCACCAAGTCGTGTTCATCGACCAAGGCGAGGAGTCCGGTCTCAAGCCTGGCAACCGCCTGCGCGTCGTTCGCAAGGGCGATGCGTGGCACCAGTCCCTGACAACTCGGTCGTCCGCGATCCGCATCGCGCTCGAGGAGGACTCGCCGGCGGCAATCGAGATGGTGCCGGGGCCACGTGACGAATCGAAGCTGCCAGAGGAAGTCGTCGCCGAGCTTCGTGTCATCAGCGTCCGAAAGAATACAGCGATGGCGCTCGTGACCTCGTCGCGCATCGAGATCGAAGCAGGCGATCTGGCCTACGCCCGCAAAGGCTATTGAGACCGCTTTCGATTTGCCGCGATCTCATCGTTGGGGCCTGCGGTGCGGTCCTCAAAGCCAAAACAGGCTATTCCGGTCCGCTCCTCGGCCCCGCCTCGACCTCGCGTCAACTTGAAAGCGGTCTTTGTGGTGCTCCGCGAGAAGTATGAAAAGTATGAAGGCGAAAGTTTCTCTACAAGCCGGGGAGGAATCCCGTTGACAGTGTTCCCGGAATCATCGCGAAGGCCTCGGCGGCGACGCCACCGATCTCGCGGGCACGAAAGCGCTCCATGGGTTCGTGATGTACCTCGTACATGTGCTTGGGAGACTGACTTACGTGGGCCATGATGGCGTCGTTCTTGATGCGGAGTACCTCGCCAATCTCGACGTACACATGTGGCTCGAAACCCATGGTCTGCCGGCCTGTTTCCACCTCGAAAAAATAGAGCGGATTTTGCATCGATTTTTCGAGGTACGCCTGCACTGCGAGCATGGCAGCAATTTGATGATCGGGATTCGTGTCGAGCGGCCATTGCGCAAAGACGAGATCGGGCGTGAGCTCGTCGAAGACGGCTGTCATGGTTTTGCGCCAACGCGGGGTAATCTCGCATTCACCTCCGCGCATACCGAGGAAGCGCGGCGCAACCCCGAGGATCTTGCACGCCGTTTCCGCTTCGCGTGTCCGGATCTTCCCGTTTTCGTTGAAGGAGCGCCCGCCGCTTTCGTTCTCTCCGCGGGTCACGTAGAGAATCGTGACGTCGTGCCCTGCCTTTGACAGGCGCGCGAGCGTTCCGCCACAACCGCATTCGGGATCATCAGGGTGCGCGCCAACGCAGAGGACTCGCAGCGCGCCAGTCTTTTTGTGCGAACTGGCGAGCGCTGCGGGATGTGCGACGACGGTCGATGAAGACAAAGAGGCAGCAGCCGAAGTTGGTGCGGCTGTTGGCGCCGACGTCGTGCGTGTCGTGCACCCCACGAGCGCTGCGCCAAAGGGCGCCGCAACGAGACTTTTGAGAAGTGCCCGTCGATCCATGCCTGCTCCCCCACTCATCGACTCACGCGTCACGGCTGTCGAACACGTTCTTAGTCGTAGCGCTCGCTGTGAACTTGTTTTCGATCGATCCCCATCTGTTTGCGTAGCAGATCGCGCACGGCCGACACCATTCGTTCGAGCCCGCAGATGTAGACGTGCGGCACGGTGTTGCCCTTTGCCGAGAGCTCGTGCCAGAGGCGCTCAACATGCGTCTGAACGTATCCGGTGCGCCCCGTCCAGTCGTCTCTGGCACGCGAAATTGTGTATTCTACACGAATCTGCGGATATGTGTGTGTGAGCTCCTCGAACTCTGCCTGGTAGAGCCGATCGTGTTCGTGACGTACGCCGGCGATGAGCCAGAGAGGCGATGAATCTCCGGCGCGAACGGCGTCGAGCATCATGCTGCGGAGCGGCGTGACACCGGTGCCCGTGCCCACGAAGAGTGCAGGGTGCGGTGCGCGGGGCGAGCGCGTGAAGAAACCGGCAGGGCCGAGCGCGCGAAGCACGCTGCCCTCGCGTAGCTCGTGCAAGTAGGTCGAGCCCGGGCCGCCGTCGACGCGCGTGACGGCGAGCTCGAAGGTTGAACCCTGGTTCGGCGCCGACGCGATCGAATACGAGCGACGGCCCTCGCCTTCGCTGAGCGGCAGCACGAGGCTCACCCATTGGCCGGCTTGGAACTCGAAGGGCGCGCCGTCGACTCGCTCGAACGATAGCTCGCGAACGCTCGGGGAGATCATCCGTGCATGGTGCAGTCGAACATCGAAGGTTGGCGGTGGCGGCGGCATCGTGTGCTCGAGCGTATACCGCTTTTTGGCGCTGGTTCAACGACGCGGGAGGTTCTCCACGCGGTATGCGAAACTCGCTTTCACTCGCGAGGAACTTCGGAGCACGAGCTCCATTCGCAAGAGTGCATCGAGCACGGTTTCGGTCGATAGGTGACGCTGCCGCGCCGCGCTCACGATGCGATCGATGGGCTCGCGTGCGTCGGGCGGGTGATGAAAAGCGCCCGGCAGCACGAACAGATCGCCCGACGCGCTCGCCGCGATGACGCGTGCGTCGATGACGCCATCGGCGTGCGTGAGTGCAATGGCTTGAGCCTCGTCGACGTGACGAATCAGAAGCTCTGCGCCCGACCACAAGTCGACGAAATGTGCTCCGCGTGCGTCGGCCTCGTCGACCACGAAGAGGCCGCGGTGGCTCGTTGCGAAGTGCCGCGCCGCTGCCTTTGCGCCGTCGGGCAGACGTGGGAGCGCAAGCATCGCGAACTGCTGCGTGGTGAGCGCGTCGTCCCAGAATGCGCGGCTCCTCGTTTCGAACCACGGATCTTCGGATTGAAAGGCTCCCGTTCGAGCCTCGAAGGTCTTGCGCATCGACGCGGCCTTGTCACTTGCAGCGCCGAGCTGGCAGATCGCGTCGTAGGCCGCGAGAAAAGCGGTCGGCGTGATATCCTTGTGAACAGAGCGTCCCATGCGAAACCGGGTCTTCTTTCCGCAGGCCGCGATTGATCAGTGGAGCGTCGACGGCATCGTCGATCTCAATGGCAACGGCGATCTCATCCTGCTCGCTGACGGGCGCGTCTACAAGGTCGTTGAAGCGGTCCGCGTCATCGCAGAAGCAACCGGCGGGAGCGATTCGCATGACATCGTCGGCAAGGTCAAGCCGAAGAGTTTTTTCGACGAGCTCGGCGCCGAGATCCTCGAGAACTCGATGATCCTCGGTGACAACGCTTACGACGTCGTCCCGGGGTGGATGGGCAACCCCACGACGCCCTTTGCAGATCACCTTTTGTCGGCCGAGCGCATGAAGGCACGCGAGGGCAAGACGGACGTTGAATCGGGACCGCACTCCGATGAGGAACTCCTCGCGCAGCTCCTCGAAGGCACTCTTTAGCTTAGGTCCCATCGTGAACGAGATCATTGCGGCCAATGTCTTGTTCGTGGCGACGATCGCCGTGTACGTCGTCGCCTCGATCCTCTTCTTGCGCTTCCTCGTTCGCGGCAAAGGGGACGTTGGCACGCTCGGGCCACGACTCATCGGACTTGCCGCAATGTTGCATGCTGCACATATCTGCGTGGCGTCGCTCATTGCGAAAGTCTGTCCGGTGCAGGGCATCCATTTTTCCATGAGCGTCGCGTCGATGCTCATGTGCGCTGCGTATCTCGTGGCTCGTCGCCGCTTGCGCATCGATGTTGCCGGCGCGTTCATCGCGCCCCTCGCGCTCACCTCGCTCATGGCGTCGCGCTTCGTCGGTGGTGGAGCCGAGCCCGGCGAGCGCATCAAGAGCGTGATCTTGCCTTTCCACGTCACCCTGAATCTTCTCGGCGTTGCGCTCTTCAGCCTCGCCTTCACCGCAGCGTCGCTCTACCTGGTGCAAGAACGGCTCGTGAAGCGAAAGCAGATCGACGGCGTCTCGCGGAGGCTCCCGCCGCTCGATGCGCTCGATCGCGCCGAGCACCGCTTCCTGCTCGCAAGCTTTCCGCTTCTGACCATCGGCATCGTGAGCGGCAGCATCTGGGCACGTCGCGTCGAGATGGGTGCAACGACCGACGTGCTTCGCGCCGTGTTCGGCTATGTCGCGTGGCTCTTCATCGCCGGAGTCTTGTTCTTGCGATCGGTCGCAGGGTGGCGCGGGCGGCGCGCCGCATACGGAACCATCGCGGGCTTCGGCTTCGCGGTCCTCGTGCTCGTCGTTTATCTCGTGCGGCACGAACAGCCGAGCGTTGCCGCGCAGATCTCGTCGGCGGGCGCAGCAGAGACATCGGAGAGCGAGTTCGACAGCCGTCGCGAGCGAATCGAGGCTAGGGCGGAGCGCGAGCACCGGGCGGAACAGGCTCTGAGGCCTTTGAGCACGGAGCGCAGCGCCCAACCGACGCATCGATTTCGCGCAGCAGGCTGGCGAACTCGCTCGGAGGTTGCACCGTGAGCCTGCCGGTGATCGTCGTTGGTCTGTCGCACAAGACCGCTCCGGTCGATGTGCGCGAGCGCTTCGCGGCAGACAAGGAGATCTTGCCCGAAATCCTCGCGAGCCTCGCGCGGAGACCCGAGCTCGAAGAAGCGATGTTTCTCTCCACGTGCAACCGCGTGGAGGTCATTGCGCTGTCAAAGCGTGGCAAGCCAGCGGAGCAAGCAACCCTCCTTGCATCCGGCGCCATTCGCGAAGTGTTGCGCGATCACATCGGCGCATCGAGCGTGGAGGAACTCTCGGAGTGGCTTTACGAGATCAGTGGTGACGCTGCCGTGCGCCACGTCTTTCGTGTTGCTTCGAGCCTCGACTCGATGGTGCTCGGCGAGCCGCAGATCCTCGGTCAGGTCAAATCGGCGTACGACGCCGCCGTTGCGTCGGGCGCACTTCGTAGCCACCTGTCGCGATGCTTGAGCCACGCATTCACGGTAGCCAAGCGCATTCGCACGGAGACCCAGCTCGGCGCAGGCACCGTCAGCATTTCGAGCGTCGCAGTGGACCTTGCGAGGCGCATCTTCGGCGATCTCTCCGAGAGCACGGTGCTCCTCGTTGGCGCCGGCGAGATGGCAGAGGCGGCCGCCAAGAGCCTCGGCAGGGGTGCACGCGCCGTCCGTGTCTGCAACCGCAGCTTCGATCGTGCTGCGCACCTCGCGAGCACGTTCGGCGGCACCGCCGCCCCGCTCGATCAACTCGAGACCGAGCTCGTCATGTCCGATGTCGTCGTCGCGAGCACGGCAAGCGTGCACTACGTCGTGACGCGCGATCTGGTCAGGCGCGTGATGAAGCAGCGCAAGGGTCGCACGCTCTTTTTCATCGACATCGCGGTGCCTCGCAATGTCGAGCCGCTCGTTCACGAACTCGACAACGTCTACGTCTTCAACGTCGACGATCTCGAGCAAGAGGTGCTTGAGAACATGAAAGCGCGCAGACAAGAGGTCGCCGCCGCGGAGGCCATCATCGACTCTGAGATGCGTGAGTGGTCGGCGTGGGCGCGCGGCCTCGATGTGGCACCCACGGTGATCGCCCTGCGCGCGCGCACGCGCGGCATGCTCATGACCGAGCTCGAACGGACGCTGAGCGGCCGGCTCAAACACCTCGGCGACGCGGATCGCGCCGCACTTCTCCAGATGATGGAGAGCGCAACGAACAAGCTTCTGCACGCGCCCACGACGCGATTGAAAGCCGCTGCGCAGTCGAGCGAATCGAACGATCTCGTCGAGGCGCTCGTCGATCTTTTCGATCTGCCCGCGGTCCTCGAAGGCGAGGACGAACCCGAAATCGCGTCAGAAAAGCGTCCCGCCCGAGAGCGCACCAGCGTTATTGTCTCGCGCTCATGAAACTTACGTACGCGACGCGCCGTTCCGCACTCGCTCTCGCGCAGTGCCGCGCATTCGTCGCCCGTCTCGTCGCGGCGCATCCGGGGCTCGAACTCGTCGAAGAGCAAGTCGTGACCACCGGCGATCGCATTCAAGATCGCCCGCTCTCCGAAGTCGGCGGAAAAGGTTTGTTCGTGAAGGAAATCGAGGAAGCGCTCTTGTCGTCGCGCGCAGATCTCGCGGTGCACTCGATCAAAGACGTGCCGGGCATCTTGCCGCCGGATCTCGTCCTTGCGTGCATCCCTGCGCGCGAAGATGCGCGCGACGTGCTCGTGGCGCCTCGTCATGGTTCGCTCGGAGCGTTGCCAAAGGGTGCGCGGCTCGGGACGAGCAGCCTTCGCCGCGCGGTGAGCATCCGAGCCGTGCGGCCCGATCTCGAGATCGTTACGATTCGCGGCAACGTCGACACGCGCTTGCGCAAAGTCGACGAGGGAGAGTTCGACGCCATCGTCCTCGCGCGCGCGGGGCTCGTGCGGCTCGGGCTCGAGTATCGCGCGACGGATGTACTTTCTCCGGATCTCTCGCTTCCCGCGGTCGGGCAAGGTGCCCTTGGTATCGAGTGCCGTCAGCACGACGAGCGCACGCGAGCGTTGCTCGCGCCGTTGCACGACGAATTCACCAGCCGCTGCGTTGCCGCGGAACGCGGTGTGCTCATTGCGCTCGAAGGTGACTGCAAAACACCCCTCGCCGCTCACGCCGAGCGGATCCGCGATGCGGACGGAGAAATGCTTCTTCGCCTCCGCGCGTTCGTGTGTGATCCGGATGGCACGAATCAGAGGCGCGCCGAAGAGATCGCGCAGTGGCCCTCTTCCGACGAAGAGGCCGGCGCCTTCGGCGAGCGCGTCGGTTCCAGTCTCTGACTTGCCCGAACGTGCGCGTCAACTAAAGTGCAAGCCTGCTGTTTTTCTCATGTGTCGTTCGCCCGTTGTTTTTGCCGTAGGTTTCGTCATCGCGATCGTCGCGTTTTTCGCTGTTTCTCCGCGTGAGGCGCGGGCGAAGAGCGGTTCGGCCTTGGGCGAACCGTTGCTCCTCGAGGTGCCGGGTGCACCGGACGCGTATTACTTCAAGCCAAGCTCGAAGGGCACGAAGCCCATTCTCATGTACCTGCACGGGCGCGGCGGAAATCCGGCGGAAGATTGCCGGAAGTGGGCGCGCGTCGCCTCGCAATTCGGTTGGGTCGTCTGTCCTTCGGGCCCCGGAGATTCAGGCACCGGCGGGCGCACGTGGTCGAGCGGTGCGGCCGATGCCCAGCGCATCATCGACGCCACGATCAACGCACTCCGTGCAAAGTACAAGGGACGCGTTCAGCGCCGCGGCAATGTCCTGATTGGCTTTAGTGAGGGAGCGTTCATTGCCATGCAGGTGGGGCTAAAAGATCAGGCCACCTGGAGCAAGTGGCTTATCCTCGCCGCAAGCGATCAATATTGGGGCGGCGAGGAGGTCGAGCAATTGCTCGAAAAGGATAAGCGCAAAGTGCGCCGCGTCTATCTACTCACCGGCGAAAACGATGGTGTGGCACAGAACACCGTGCGCGTCGGTCAGACGCTCAAGAAGAACAACGTCCAGGTGGTAGTGAAAATCGTCCCAGGAATGGGCCACGAAGTGCCGGCCGATCGCATGGTGAGTACATACCGGCGGCCGCTCGCATGGCTTATCGCGGCCAAGTGAGATGGCCCACGGAGGACCGCACCGCAGGCCCCAACGAAGAGATCGCGTCAAATCGAAAGCGGTCAATCTGCGCGGTACATCGTGATGACGCAGGCGCCGCCGAGACCGAGATTATGCTGCAATGCCACCTTGGCATTGGGCACTTGGCGCTTGTCCGCCATCCCGCGAAGCTGCCATACCAATTCCGTGCATTGCGCGAGTCCTGTCGCGCCGAGGGGATGGCCCTTTGACAAGAGCCCGCCGGATGGGTTCGTGACCCACTTCCCACCATACGTGTTGTTGCCCTCCCAAATGAACTTCTCGGCTTGCCCTTCCTCGCAGAGACCGAGCGCTTCGTAGGTGAGGATCTCGTTCGACGTGAAGCAGTCATGCAACTCGATGACCTGCACGTCCTTCGGACCGAGTCCTGCCTGCTCGTAAACCCTCTTTGCACATGTCTTTGCCATGTCATAACCAACCATCTTGATCATCGAGTCCTCTTTGAAAGATGACTCGAAATCTGTGGTCATGGCTTGCGCGGCAATCCACACGGCGTTCGTGATCCCGTGCTTCTTTGCAAAATCGTCCGAGCAGAGGATGGCCGCACCCGCGCCGCACGTTGGCGCGCAGCACTGGTAGCGCGTCAGCGGATCGAAAATCTCGCCCGAGGCGAGGATCTCGTCGACCGAGAGCACTTGGTTGAAGAGTGCATAAGGATTGTTCGCTGCGTGCTTTCGCGCTTTCTCACTCACCTTCGCGAAGGTTTCGGGCTTGGTGCCATACTTGGAACGATATTCGCGCCCGGCCCCGCCGAACATTTGCGCGGCAAACGGGGCTGCGTTGATTCCCTGCACTTCGTTCATCACACCGAAATGCCACTCGAGTGGATTGGTGCGGTCGGTGAATTTCGAGCCGAGCGCACCCTTCTCCATCTTCTCGAAACCGAGTGCAAGCACGCATTCCGCGATGCCGCCCTCGATGGCTTGCTTGGCGAGCATGAGCGCCGTCGAGCCAGTCGCGCAATTGTTATTGACGTTGAAGATGGGGATGCCTGTGAGCCCGAGCTCGTAAACCGATCTCTGCCCGCACGTAGAATCGCCATAGACGTATCCGCAATACGCCGCCTCCATTTCGGAATATGGAATCTTCGCGTCGGCGAGCGCCGCCTTCGCCGCATTCGCGGCCATCACGTGGTAGTCGTCGCTCGCGCCTGGCTTTTGGAACTTCGTCATGCCTACGCCGATGACATGGACTCTGCGATTCATTTTTGCTCCCTTGACCGCTTTCGATTTGCCGCGATCTCATCGTTGGGGCCTGCGGACCCGGGAATCTCAGGATAGAGTTCGGTGGCCGCATTTGAGATGACAATCCTGTTGCGCTCTTTGATTTTGCATTGGAAGAGAGTCCGTGCATCGCTCTCCTTCCACATCTCCGTGACGAGGGTTTCGCCTGGAAATACGATGTCGGAAAATCGAGTCCGGATGCTCTTGAAGAAGCGCGAATCGTTTTTCGAAAAATGCTTGATGACGTGCCGCGCGGCATATCCAAATGTGCATAGCCCGTGCAGGATGGGCTTTTCGAAACCGAAGGCTCTCGCGACGGCCGGATCGACGTGCAGCGGATTGACGTCACCCGAGAGCCTGTACAAAAGCGCCTGATTCGTGCCTACTTTCTCTGTCGCCATCGCATCTGGCGCACGATCGGGAGGGGCGTTCCATTCCGTCGAGGGTCCGCGCTCGCCGCCCCAACCACCCGCGCCGCGCACGAAAGTGGAGATCTCGTTCGTCACGAGCAAACGTTCCGCCTCATCGAAGGATTGAATTTCGGTGACAACGACGGCATGTCGCCCTTTGTCGTAAATGTTTTTAATCTTTACCTTGTGTGAAAGCTTTGCGCTTGGTGGCAACGGCTGCGTGACTTCGGTGTACTGTTCGCCATGCAGGATGCGGTCGAAGCCGTAATTCAACCCCGGCGCCTTCTGTCCGCGTTTGGCCATCTCGAAGATGAGTTTCAGCGCTGGCGCGACCCCGAACGTGGGCAACGCCTTGAAGCCCTGGCTGGCGTTCTCATAGACATATTGGAGTTCGCTTGTGTCCGCAGGGTCCGTGCCTGCACCAACGCCCAGCGCGTAAAGGACGAGATCCTTCTCGTCGTAACTTGAATATTGGATCGGAAACTCGTAACCGAGTGCTTCCTCGACGTCGATGAGATCAGACATCAAATACCCTCAAGAAGGCAAACCAACGTAGAGTTTCTCGATATCGATCATGGCCCCTGACTTCAATTGAAGAGTGCCCTCCGTGGCGAGGCGTCGCGTCCACCCCGCATCCCCCCGCGTCCAGAGCTCCAGCTCGCGTCGTTCGTGCGATACGATGAGGTACTCCTTCAAGGTGTTGATCTGGAGATAATCCTCAAGCTTTACTCCGCGATCCTTTTTTTCGGTACTCTTGTTCGTCACCTCGACGAGCACCGTGGGGTTGATCCGTGTTTCCTTATCGTCAGGGTGCACCTCATCGGTGCAATAGACTGCCAAGTCTGGATAATAGCCAACCCAGCCCTTGCCTGCGGAGTAGACTGCGAGCCGCTGATCTGCGCGCTCGAGAATGCACGGCCCGTCTCCGAGCGGTGCGCGGAGGGCATCATGCAGGCGCCCGCAGAGCAGATTGTGGCGGCGTGTTGCACCTGCCATCGCCACGATCTCGCCGTCAATGAGCTCGTGTCGCTCTGCCGCTTCTCGCTCGAAGCGGAGGTATTCGGAAAAGTCGACCGCCCAGCGTGAAGGGTTTGCGCTCATGCAAGCGACTTTAGCAGGCGTCCGGCTACGTCAGCTCCATCACGCGCTGCTCGAGGCCGCGTCCCTTCGATACGCCGCTGATGCGTGCCTGATTCTGCAGGAGCGTCCAGAGCACGTGTCCGATGACGGTTTCGGCGTCGACTGCGCCGCGATCGAAGAAGACGGTGAGCTCACGCCGCTCGTCGTCCCACTCGACGCGCTTGACCATCGGTAACTCGCGCACTGCCGCCATCGGCACCGGGCCCTCGGCAAGCTTGATGCGGACTTCTTCGCTCGCCGCCGTGAGCTCCGCGATGGTGCCGGAGGCGACGACACGACCGCGATCGAGGATGGCGGCGCTGTCGCAGAGCTCTTCGAGCTCCTGAAGGTTGTGGCTCGACACGATGAGCGTGCACCGGCCTTTGCGCGATTTGATGAGCTGACGCACCTCGTAGGCCACGCGCGGATCGAGCCCCGCGGTGGGCTCGTCGAGCAGCACCACGTCGGGATCGCCGAGCAGAGCCTGCGCAAGTTGCACGCGTTTGGCCATGCCGTGCGAGAGGCTCGAGCAGCGAAGGTTCCACCAGTCCTTGCCGTCGACTTCCGCGAGGACATCGCGCGCGCTCGTCCCGATCCGATCGCGCGGGATGTCTTGTAGCGCGCCCATGTGCATCAGAAACTCGCCGACCTTTTCGGCCGCCGGCAAGAGCGCGTCCTGCGGAAGAACACCGACGCGCGATCGGAGTTCGTTGGTGTGCAACGGCGAATACCCAAGGATCTCGACGAGGCCGTTCGTTGGCTTGAGGAAGCCCGCCATCATGGAGAACGTGGTCGTTTTTCCGGCGCCGTTCGGGCCAATGAGGCCGTACACGCAGCCCGCGCGAATGCGGAGGGATACCCCATCGACCGCGGTCTTCGCGCCGAAGCGTTTGGTCACCTTCGTCAAGCGAACCGCAATCTCGGCGTCGGACTTCTTCTCCTTCTTCTTCGCCGCGCTCGGCTCTGCTTCCGCCGCCGTCTCGGTTTCGTTCTCGCTCATCAGATGTCCCGCCTTGAAACGACGAGCGAGCCGCCCGCGACACACGCCGCCGAAAAACCGAACGAGATGACGAGGCCGAGCAGCATTTCGCTCAGTACCGGAGAGAGCACGAGGCGGTCGTGGAAGTTCGGAAAGATGTACATTGCAGCATTTGGTGGAGGCAGCGCAACGGCGTCCGATCCGGCGTGCTCCGCATTGATGGCTTGGAGAGCTGCGAGGTGCGGCCCCCAACCGGAGATGTAGATGATCCACCAAGTGAAGAACATGCCGCCCGTGAGCAAGAGCGCGAGGATGGGCCAGCGGAAGAGCGAGCTGATGAACACGGAAACGCCGCACCACATGCCGATGATGGGCACGGACGCGAGCCAGAATCGAAAGCCCCATCCGATGGTTTCGCCGAACGTTGCCTCGCCGCGCGCGACGACGACGATCCAGATGAGCGCGTGCATGGCGAGCGCGACGATCGAACACGTTGCCCACAGACCGAAAAACTTGCCGGCCACGTAGCTCCAGCGCCGTGTGCGCAGCGCCCAGTAGCGGATGCTTTTGTGTTGAAGATCTCCCGCGATGTTGTCGAAGCCAAGAATCAGAACGATGGCGGGCACGAACCAGAGCGACACCGCGAAAACTACGGTGAGCAAGAGGGGTGCGTTGGCGACGTGCTCTCCGGTCTTCGCGTTCGTGAACCACACGGCTAAAAGTTGCCGTTTCATTTCGAGGAGCATCTCGGGCGAAAGCCCCTTCTCCGCCATCTGCTGCTTGCGAACGCTGTCGGATTGCGCGAGCAGGTGCGCGAACAAGCCCCCGCCAAGAACCGTCAAGATGAGCAACAAGATGCCTTTGACGGACCGAAAGCTTCTGCGAAGCTCGCGGAGAACCAAGATCCAGATCTCGCGAAGTGGGTTCACGCGCGCACCCTAGACGACGACGCGACCGTGGCGCAAACTCGCGGTGGCCAGCCAAGTATTCTGGCTCAACCATCTAAACCATGGCATTTTCGCGCGTTTCTACGCTTCACCTCGGATGTGTCTCCACGCCGCGATCGAAAGATCTCGACGAGATCGAGGAAACGACGTAAACGTACCTCCAGCAGCCATACCGAATATGGCCCTGTCGACTCGGAAACGTGAACCCCGCCAGGCCGGAAACGGAGCAACGGTAGCGCGGAAGGGTGTGACAGGGCCTTCCTAATTTTGTTTTTTGCGGATCGGCGTTGTCGTTGAACGAAACCTTGTGGCACTTGCCCGTTCTTTCCGGTAGTCAAAGAAGACAGGGTCCCGTGCCCGTTCGCGCGGCATCCGAAGGTTTCTACCGGCTTTTCGCCGGGTCCGTTTGACTAACCAACATGGCCGGGATCCCTTCGCTGGATTTCCCGGTCTGCGCCCGAGGGCGTGTGCGCTAGTCGCTTGTCGTCGAAATGAAGACCGAGTCTCGTACCATCGCCACCGCTGCCGCTATATTTTTGGCGCGTCCGAATACATGGGCACGCCCCCAGCTTGAGGACAAGTGGGATACGCGCGGTGTGGGTAGGAGACCGCGATTTTTCTCGGATCGACTCCGCGTGCGCGGTGCGTTCTCGGGCGGGAAAGAGATTCCCGTCCACCATGGCCAAAAATATCCTCGTTATAAGCTGTGACATTCGTGAGACGCGCGCGGCGCTGATCGAAAACGGAATTATCGCCGAGCTTCACATTGAACGGCAAGGGCGGCAATCAAGCACCGTCGGCAACGTTTATCTCGGCAAAGTCACTCGCGTGCTGCCCGGCCTTCAGGCGGCGTTCATTGATATCGGACAAGAGCGCGCCGCATTCCTCCATGTCGAAGACCTCATTCGCCCCGATGACTTCGACGAATACCTCGCGGGCGGGCGCAAGCTCGCGCGCAGCGAGGAAGGCTTGGTCGACATCGACGAAAGTGACGTCGATAGCGGCGAGCAACCGACTGTTTCGAGTGAAGCCGAAACGAGTCCTGCCGAACCATTGCGCGGGCGCAGGCGCGATAGTGAAGCTTCTGCCGGCAAGGTCGATCTCGAAGAGACGGTCGCGTACCCGAATTGGCCGCTGCCGCCGTCGCGTTCGTTCGGGCCCCCTAATGTCGAGAGTAACGGCGCGTCAATGACCGATGCGCTCGCTATCGCGCGGAAGGATGGCGAGCGTGAAGAAGGGCATGAGTCCGCGGACGTGCTCGCGCCGACCGCCCCTGCTGCATCGGCGTCCGACCGCGCTCCGGCTGCGGAGGTTCATGATTCCTTTTCGCCGCCAGTTGCCCCGGCTGCTCCTTCGTCGAGTGACGAGATCCTTGCTCGCGGGTTGCGAGATGAATCGGAACCATCGCCGGATTCCGTGCCGGAGCTCGATGAGCACGCGGACGACGAAATCCTCGCGGGTGGTGCTGGTGACGATCACGATGAGTCCTTCCCCGCGAACGTCACGAGTGAAGTTCGTCTCGACCATATGCAGCCGGATGCGCCGCTCGGAGATGCTTCGGCCAAGACGATGGAGACCGACGACGACGTGGAAGTGGAAGATGACGACGACGATTTGCTCGACGACGACGATCTTCCTGGATTTACGGTCTCCGAACCAGGTGAACCAATTCCGCGCGCTCCTGCGCCGGCGCGCACCATGGATCGCAACGGCGATCGCGGGAGCGGGGGCGATCGAGGTGGGCGCCGTCGTCGTGGTCGAGGCCGGCGCGGAGCCGAACGCGTGCGCGGCGCCGACGCGCGCGGCGGTCGCGGCGGCGAGCGTCGCGGCGGCGGCAGCGGTGATCGGGGCGGTCGTGCGGCTCAACAACAGAGCATGCCCGGGCGCATCTCGAAGTCCACGCCGATTCGCGAGGTCGTTCGCGAGGGCCAGGAGATCATCGTCCAAGTCACCAAGGATCCGATCGGCACGAAGGGCGCGCGCTGCTCGAGCCACATCTCGCTGCCGGGTCGCTACGTCGTGTACCTGCCAACGGTCGATCACATCGGGATCTCCAAGCGCATCGGCAATGACAAGGAGCGCGCGCGCCTGCGTGAAGCCATTGAGGCAATGAAGCCGCCGTCCGGCGGGCTCATCGTGCGCACGGTCGCCGAAGGACTCACGAAGAAGGGCCTCAAGCAGGACGTCGGTTATCTCGTTCGCCTCTGGGGCGAGATCGCGAAGAAGCGCGAAGGCAAGAAGGCGCCCGAGGTGCTTTCGTCGGAGCTCGATCTCGTGCTCAAGGTCGCGCGCGATCTGTTCACCGACGAGGTGCACGAAGTCGTCATCGACGACAGGCAGCAGTACGAACGTCTCTGCCGCTTCGTTGAGATGTTCGCGCCCGACCGCGTGAAGGACGTGAAGCTTTACGACGAAGAGGAGCCCATCTTCGACGAGTACGGGATCGAGGACGAGATTGGCCGCGCGCTCTCACGCAAAGTCCCTCTGCCATCGGGTGGCTACCTCATTATCGATCAGGCTGAGGCGCTCACGGCGATCGACGTCAACACCGGTCGGTTCGTTGGCAAAGGCTCGAAAGACATGGAGGAGACAATCCTCAAGACGAACCTCGAAGCCGTAAGCGAGATTGCCTACCAGTTGCGCTTCCGCAATATCGGTGGCCTCATCATCCTCGACCTCATCGACATGGAGAGCCACAAAAACCGCGAGAAGGTGCGTCGTACGCTCGAGGACTTGCTCCAGAAAGACAAGGCGAAAACCACGCTGAACCGCATCTCGGAACTCGGGCTCATCGAGATGACGCGCAAACGCACGCGCGAGAGCCTCGGCCGACTCATGCACGAGCCCTGCTTCTACTGCGACGGGACCGGCCAGCTTCAATCCAAGGAAACGATCGCGTACGAGATATTGCGCGAGATCCGCCGAAAGCGCGATGGCCTTCCTGGGTATTCCGTCGTCGTCAACGCGCACCCCGCGGTGGCTGACGTCCTCAATGGCGAAGAGAAGGAAGCCGTTGCCGAGGCCGAA
Source organism: Polyangiaceae bacterium (assembly GCA_009781005.1). Classification (GTDB taxonomy): domain Bacteria; phylum Myxococcota_A; class Polyangia; order Polyangiales; family Polyangiaceae; genus Labilithrix. The sequence goes on from WQYX01000001.1 coordinate 21,370, forward strand.
AACCGCTTTATGCGCAAGATTCTGGTGGTTCCCCGGAAGGAGTACCACCTCGAGCAGTTCGATTTGCAGGGCAAGTAAGGGTCATGAGCAGCGACGGTGACAAGCGTGCGGACGAGCGCGTCACAATCAACAAAGAGTTCGAGTCTTTCGACGCGTTCATTCAGGAGTACGTGACGAACATCTCGCGAACGGGTGTGTTTATACGAGCGCAGAATCCCCTGTCCGTGGGCACACGCGTGAACCTAAGATTCACTGTCATCATGGATGACATCGAGACCATTGAGGGGATTGGCGAGGTCGTCCGTCTCGAAAAAGATGGGATGGGTGTCGTCTTCCGTGAGCTTTCTACCTACTCGAAAGATCTCATCGATAAGCTGCTCACCGGCCGACCTCGCTAAGAGGGTGTTCGACAGCCTGCTGCGCGAAATCGATTCGGCTTCGCCTGCGCCTTCGGCGCTGTCGGCCCGCCTGCGGCGGGACCTCAGGTGGGCGCTGCGGTGCCTGCGCACGTACGAAAAGTACGCTTACGAGGGCTCCTCGCGCTCCGCCCTAGCCTCGATTCGCTCGCGACGGCTGGTAAACATGCTCTAAGCTGCAACTCGAGGGATCTCGGCGGCGAAGAATTATGGTAACGTAGGCGCCTTCCTGGGTGTCGGTGCATCCTGTTCCCACAGGCGCAACGCGCCTCAGGCGGCTCCCCCACCAGATGAGGACGACCCATGATGAAACTGCCTCTTCTCCTCGGCGCTAGCGTGCTGGCCGTCATGGTTGCTGCATGCGGCGGTAGCATTCCTCCCCCAAACGAGCGCCTGACGAGCGCGGAGGCCGCGGCGCGCGGTGCACGTGAGCTTGGCGCAGATCGCGACCCAAGAGCTGCGCTGCATCTGAAGTACGCGAGGGATCAGATCGATCACGCGAAGACGCTCATGGCAAGTGGCGATAACGTGAATGCCGATCGCGTGCTCCAGCGCGCGAACGCCGATGCCGAACTCTCGGTCATGTTGGCGAAAGAGGTGTCTGCAAAGGCCGATGCCGATAAGGCACAAGATCGCGTGAAATCGTTGAAGGGCGGGAGGTGATGGATATGCGAACAATTCATATTGCCTCATTCGTCGTCGTGATGGTGGGCTGCGGCTCCACGCTTCCACCCAGGGAGCTCGTCGACGCGCGCAAGGCGTACCAAACCGCGGCAAGTGGGCCGGCTGCGCAGCAAAGTCCATCCGCACTCGACGACGCCAAGAAGGCGCTCGATAACGCGGAGCGTTCGTTCAACGAAGATGGCGATGCTCCGCAGACCAAGGACTATGCGTACGTTGCCGTCCGCAAATCGGAACTCGCCGAAGCCACTGCGCGTTTGGCGCTCGCCCAAAAAGATCGCACTGCGGCCGAACGCGAGGCGCAAAATCTCCAGGTCGATCAGCTTCGCAAGGCGCAGACGGACCTTGCAAGCACGAGAGACCAGCTCGCTCGTGAGAAGGCCGCGCGTGAGGACGCCGAGAGGAAGGCGGCGCAGGCCATGGCGGATCTTCAGAGGATTGCCGCCGTGAAGCAGGAGTCGCGCGGCATGGTCATCACGCTGTCCGGCTCGGTGCTCTTTGCATCGAACGAATCAACGTTGCTCCCGAGCGCCACGCTCAAGCTAAACGACGTTGGCGACGCTCTTATCAAAGGCAATCCCGACGCGAATATCACGATCGAAGGACATACCGATTCACAGGGTCAGCGCCAATACAACATGGATCTCAGCCTAAAGCGAGCAGACGCCGTAAAGGTGCAACTCGTCGCGCACGGCGTTGCGGCTGACCGTATCAAGACGGTGGGTATCGGACCGGACCGCCCGGTTGCCGACAACAAGACGGCCGAAGGGCGCGCGAACAACCGGCGCGTCGAGATTATTGTCGAACCGTCGAAAAAGTAGTTCCCTAGAACATTTCAAAAAGAAAAGGGTCATTTGCGTCAAGATGCAAATGACCCTTTTGTATTGTTTTGGAGGGCCGGGGAGGACACCGGCCGTTTCATAGCCTCGTCATTGCCATCCGAGCTTGCCGGCAATTTGATCTGCCATGTAGACGGCGATGCGTTCGTGGTATTCGTCGTCACCGTGTCCATCGCAGGCCGTGAGCTCGTCGTCGGTGGATGGGGTGGGGTCGACGAAGTAGACTTTGGCATCGCCCGCGGCGTTGCGCTCGTCCACCACGGTGTGAAGGCCCGTCTCGACGTTGGTGCGCCGGCCGTAACCGGGCGGATAGGCGTCGGTGAGCACGGCGTACGCCATGAGGAAGATGCTCGTCTGCGGGTACTGGGTGCGGATGGTATCCGTCAGCTCGCGCACCTTTTCGGTAAACCCGTCGAGTGGTGCAGGCCCCGGGTCGCAATTCGGCGTCGACGAAGTGCATCCTTGGCCAATGTTGTAGTCATTGCCGCCAAGTGACACGATCACGGCATCCGGTACGTACGAATTCAAATCGAAGGAGGAGGTCCAATCGACAGGATTCGACCGCGGATAAAGAACGCTTATGATCTCGAGATCGGGCCGCCAGATATTGTAATAAAAGCCTTTGCCACTGAAGACCGTGGCATTCGATTCGGCCTGGAGCTTCTGCGCGAGACGCTCGCCCCAAGCCTGACGGTAGTTTGCATTGTGCGCCGACCAGTCCGGACCCGGCAGGCACGTGCCGGTCACGGATCCCATGTAGCCGAATCCCGATACGTCCGAGTCGCCGACGATTTCGATTCTCCGCTTGAGATGCAAGGGCGGCGGCAGAAGCGTGCCGCCTGCGAAATCGAATCCGAGGAATTGCGTCGTACCGTTTTGTCCCTCGCTCCGCCGGTAGATTTCCACCTTGTGCGTGCCCGGGGAAAGATTCGACGCAAGCGTGTACGTGTTGTCACCTGCGATCAGGATGAGCGGGCTCTCGATGTCGTTCCACTGATCGTCGATCGCAACGTCGTATTCGCTCGGGCCTGAATCCAGCACAGTCTCGTTCATGCGAACGGAGATGCTTGGCGCATCTTGGACGTTGGCAAGGATGTGGATGCCTGGCCAGCCCATCACGGGGCCTGCGGGATCGCGATCGTCAACGCGTCCGATGATCTGTACGGCGGGTGGGCCCGCATCCTCCGGCGGCTCTGACGGTGCGGCGTCCCCTCCGCCATCTGTGCCACTCCCAGCGTCGGTTGGTGTGGAGGGATCGCTTGGAGCGGTCGGTTGCTCGGGCAAAGGAGCGGTGGTCGAGCCATCGTTCGTCCCTCCACCTTGACATCCAGAGACGAGCGCGAGAACAAAAACTGCCGAAGCGGCGCGGGCAATAGAGATCATAAAAAATATCGACTCCTCGGACGCGAGCGTAAGTCCACCATCGAGCCTCGCAATGCGACGACGGAATCGACGAGCTGTGTGAAGCACGTGTGTTTCGCGTCACGCTTCGGCTCGGACGCAGTAGGGTCGCGCCGTGGTCGACCCTTCGCAGACCGAGATCGCCATCGAGGGCGAGGTCGAGCGCATTACCTTCGAGAATCGCGATTCGGGTTTTCGCGTCGTCAAAGTCATCGTCGAAGGTCGCCGCGGTCCGCTCACGATCGTCGGTGTCTTTCCCCAAGTCGCGGTCGGTGCGCGCGTGCGCGCTCGAGGAATCGTCGAGGTGGATCGTCAGCACGGCGAGCAGCTCCGCGTCAGCAGCATGACCGAACTCGTGCCGACCACGCTCACGGGCATCGAGAAATACCTTGGCTCAGGCCTCGTCAAAGGGATCGGCGGGCGCACCGCGCAGCGCATCGTCGAGCACTTTGGTCTCGAGACGTTGAAGGTTCTCGACGAACAGCCTCATCGTTTGGATGAAGTCCACGGGCTCGGGCGCACGCGCATCGAATCGCTTCGCACCGCGTGGCGAGAGCAGCGTGCGATTCGCGACGTGATGGTGTTTCTACAGGCGCACGGCGCAAGCCCGCAGCTCGCGACGCGCATCTTCAAACGCTACGGGCCGAAGGCCGTGAGCATTGTCTCGCATGATCCCTATCGTCTCGCGATGGATGTGTGGGGCATCGGTTTTCGCACGGCCGATCGGATCGCCGCGTCCATGGGGATTGCGAACGATTCGATGGTCCGAATGCAGGCGGCGCTCCTGCAAGCGCTCCGCGACGCGACCGAAATCAGTGGTCATTGCTACGTCGTCGCGGGCGATCTCACCTTTCGCGCGGCGAAATTGCTTCTGCCTGAAGCCTCCGAGCTGCACGCGGAGATCACCGAGCAACTCGATCGCGCGCTCGCGTCGCTCGTCCGAGGCGGCTACGTCGTCGCGGAGCGAGCCGGCGAGCTCACACGCGCGGATGCGGACGCGCTCTGCCGAGCGGCCATCTACGACCCGCGGATGCACGCGACCGAAACTCGTCTCGCAAGACGCTTTGCAGAACTCGCTTGCGCCAACACCGCATGCTTGCCCGGAGTTGCGCAGGCGATCGCCGAGTTCGAAAAAGATTCAGGCACCGTGCTTGCCGAGGAGCAACGTCACGCGGTCGACGAGGCTGCACGCCGTCCGCTGCTCGTCATCACGGGTGGCCCTGGCGTCGGCAAGACGACGATCGTCAAAGCCGTTCTCAGTGTGTTCGATCGCGCGAGGATCTCGACGCGTCTCGCTGCGCCCACGGGCCGTGCTGCGAAGCGCATGAGCGACGCGACCGGGCGCGACGCCGCTACCTTGCATCGGTTGCTCGAATTCGATCCGAAAACGAGTTCGTTCAAGCGCGATGCGAGAAAGCCCGTCGACGCAGGCGCCATCGTCGTCGACGAGAGTTCGATGGTCGACGTCAGAATGGCCGACGCTCTCGCGCAGGCCGTTGGACCGGGCACGCGGCTCGTGCTCGTCGGTGACGTCGATCAGCTCCCGAGTGTGGGGCCAGGTTCGGTTTTGCGCGACGCGATCGACTCCGGCATCGTGCCGTGCGTGCGCTTGTTCAAGATCTTCCGGCAGGCCGAGAAAAGCCTCATCGTACGCAATGCGCACCGGATCAACGCTGGTGAGCTGCCCACGGTTGCCGAGGCAGGCGACGGCAGCGCGGATTTTTTCGTCATCGACAAGCGCGATCCGGACGAGGCGCGCAAAGTGATCCTCGAGCTCGTGACGCGCCGTATTCCTCGTCGTTTCGGGCTCGATTCCGTGCGCGACGTGCAAGTCCTCACGCCCATGAACCGCGGTCCCGCAGGTACGATGATCTTGAACGAGGAGCTCCAGTCCGCGCTGAACCCAACGGGTATTTCCATGATGCGCGGTCGTACGGTGTTTCGTATTGGAGATAAGGTCATGCAACTCCGAAACGACTACGACCGCAACGTGTGGAATGGAGACGTCGGCGTCGTATCCTCGATTTCTGAGGGAGACGAGTCGCTCGTCGTCCGTTTCGAGGATGGTTCGAGTGCAGCGGGTGGATCCCGCGACGTGGTTTACGATGGCGGCGCACTCGACGAGCTCTCGCTCGCCTACGCAACGACGATTCACAAATCCCAAGGAAGCGAATACCCAGCGGTCGTCATTGCACTCCTGACATCGCACTTCGTGATGTTGAATAAGAATCTCGTCTACACGGCCGTCACCCGCGGCAAGCGCCTCGTCGTCCTCGTCGCCGATGCGCGCGCTCTCGGGCTCGCGCTCCTGCCGCGCGACGTGGACTCGAGCAGCCGTCATGAACGGCGCATGACGAAGCTCAGCGAAAGGCTTCGCGCGGTCGCTTGCGAGTGCATCACGGGCGAGTAGACTCAAAGACGAAGAATGCTCAAGCGTCTCCTCGTCGGCGTCGTGATCGGACTCGTCATCGGCGGCGTCGTGGCTGCCGCCCTCGTGGAGGGACTCGGGATGCCGTTTTTCGCGAGTCCGCTGATCGCCTATGTCGCTGCGGCCGTGACTGGAGTGCTTACCGGACTCGTCGCCGGCAAGCCGATCTGGTCATCGGACGGGGCTGTGGAAGCCGGGCTCAAAGCTTTCTTTGGCACATTGCTCGCGCTTTTCGGCATGTTCGCGCTGCGCCAATGGACGCATATCACGGTCGATCTCAGCGCGCTCAAAGCAGGTACCGGTCAGCTCGGCGACTTGCCCGCAACCTCATTACCTTTGATCGCAGTCGTACTCGCGGGCTTTTTCGAAGCCGACAACACGCCCGCATCGGACAATGGCAAAAGGGGTGCGAGCGCAAGTGCCATGAAGCGCCTCGGCAGCAAAATGCGCGTGGCTGACGAAAACGCAGACGACGAGGACGAAGTGGAGTCCGCGCAGAAAAAAGGGAAAACTCGTTAGACCGTTTTCAAGTTGACGCCCCGCCGATGAGATCGCGTCAAATCGAAAGCGGTCCCTTGCGCTGATGCCAATGGTTGACGGCGGCTCGCTCCTCTTCGGACAAGCCGTACATCGCGGCCACGAGCTCGTCGAGCTCCTTTCGACTCCTCTGGCCGTGTGTCATGGAGAATTGTTTGCCAATGTCACAAAGGCGGGAGCCCCAGATTCCAAGCCCTTCTCGTGGGATGGGAATCGAGCGAAGATGGCTGATCTTGACCTGCGGCATGATGGGTTGCCGAGCGTCGCGGAAGCGCTGATAGTGAAGCCATCGAATCAGCGCAGAATTTAGGAGAGCCACCGTTGCGGGGGCAGGCCAGTCATGAAGCTCGAATGCGGCGAGCAGTGAATTTCGGAAAGCCAGCCCGTCGGACAGTGCTGCAATTGGATATCGAGCGGTCTGACGCACGACCACGCGAACGTTCGCGAACTCTTCGACGGAACGGATTCGATTCCCGAGAGCCGCGCGATCGACATGAATTCGTGGCGGCAGAAGCTCGAACTCACGGACGTCGGTGCCCTCACGAATGGGTGTCGTATAATTCGCAGTCTTTTCTCGTGATTCGATAAAATAATCCGTCCATGTCTTGTCGGATTGAATGCCGCGATCACCGAACAGCTCCGGCGGGACCGTGGGCAGAGAAAGAAGGCGCCGGAGAAGGCTGCGATCCACGGGGGTCAGTTCCGGACGCGCCACGGGCCATGGTTCGCCAGGTTCGGCGTCGCGCCGGCCTCCCTCCGAACGCCGCGAGACGAGCGCCATGCAGGGTTGAGTGACCCCTTCGAAACAACCTTCGCCGAAATCCGTTAGCTCCCCGGTAAACTCGCAGAGACGATCGTGAGCGGCACGGGTCTTCGCGTAGCCGTCGAGTTCCGCGAGGGACGATGGAAGGACGAAGCATAGGGTTCCGCCAGATCTCAAGACTCTCGGGATCACGCTCGCAAAAAGACCATGCGTTGTCCGATAGTCGGCAAAGGCCTCGTAGTTGGCATTGTAGAATCGCCTGACACCCTTCGGGAGGGGCTGCGCCGCGCGTCCGGCATGCGCAATCCACGGCGGATTGCCAATCACCACGTCGAAACCGCCCCTCGCGAAAACCTGTGGAAACTGCAAGTGCCAGTGGAAGAAGGCATGACGCTGGGCGAGCTCGGTCACCGTTTTCAACATGAGCGCGGACGGTTCTCCCAGGCGATCGCGGAGCTGTCGCCATGCCTCGTTGGTCGGCGCGGCGTCCGAAAGATGGCCCGGTACTTTTGGCCAGAAGAATGCCGCGCACCATGCGTCGGCAACGATCTTCTGATGACGATATTCAGGCGAACGGAGGATTCTGTCCCAACCCTCTTCCTTTTTCGCGAGTGCGGAGGCGTTCGTATCACTCTCCTCATCGAGGTCCGACATGGCTCGTGTGACGGTTTGCGCCTCTCCCGCCGCCTCCGCGGTGACCTGCTCTTCGACCGCGTAAATCCTATTTCGCTTCTTCAGCGTACGCGCAACGCTCTTGTCCTCGCCCTCCATGGCATCCCACGCCATGTCCGGAATGCCCTTCGCCATCCGCTCCGGTGTGGCACCGAGGAGCGCGTTCCCGTGTTGAATATGCGAATCGAGAAATGTGAGTGGCAGTCCCTCCTCCACGGCCTCCATCCACAGACCGACTTTGCACAGCTCGATGGCCATGGGGTTTGAGTCGATACCGAAGATGCACCGCGCAAAAACCTGGCGTAAGGCGTGTCGGTATTCGGCATTCGACGGTGTACCATTCGCTTGGAGGTGCGCCACGTGCGCGGCGAGCCTGCGTGCGGTCGCGAGAAGAAAGTGTCCCGACCCACATGCCGGATCGACGATTGCCAAACGAAGCAATGCTTCCACTGCGTTGTCCGGGTGGTTCGCAATGGTATCGGAAATCATGGGTTCGAGTGCGCTGTCGAGCAGCACTCGCACGAGGCTCTCGGGGGTGTAGTAGCTGCCCGTGGCCCTGCGTGCATTGCCTTGCGGTTCGCCAACTGCGAAGTTGAACTGGCGCCCATCTTTTACAACTTGAGGGACGAGTTCGAGGAGGCTTTCGTAGACACTACCGAGCTCCTCGGGCCCCATATCGCGCCAGTTCACGCGCGAAAGGTTGTCTCCTTCGCGCAGCCACGCGAGCTTGAATACAGCTTCGAGCAGCGCGCGGTTGTCGAGTTTGCTGGCATCGAGCGCTGCACATTGTGTTGCAGCGAAGATTCCTGCAAGCGCGGGCAGGCCGAGGCGCGGCTCGCCGTCAGCGAGACCGCGGCATACGATTTTGGTGGCTTCCCAGAGATCAGAGAAACAGTCATGAATACCGCGTTTCACCGAGCGCTCGCGAAGGCGCCGGAGTCCGTAGCCGCGTGCATAGAGTGATTTCACCGCGTCGCTCGTTCCGCTTGGATGGAGGAGGGTGCGCTCTTCGACCGTGAGTACGAAGATGAGCCTGTAGACGAGCCGCAAAAGTTGATTGAAATACTCTTTCGTCGACAGCGAGCCGCTCTGAAGAAGGGCTCGCAGCGCGGTGTTGCCGGCATGCGCGAGAAATCCTTGGCCGAGCGCAACGAGCGCGTCTTCGACACCACGTCGCAAGTGCACGCGTGCACGCGTGCCTTGTTCGCGACCTCTGGTGCGCCACGCCTCGAGCGCGCATTCGGTGACGGGCTCTCCTTCGCGACCGAAGCGTGTCTCGTGGCAGAGAAGCCAGAGCACGGCGAAGTCGGCGTAGCGTTCCTCGGTGAAAATGCGCTGAAGGTCCGCTGCAATCCACGCGGGACGCGTGAGGCTCGCGTTGTCGCGCACGATGCGGAGCACGGAGCCGTTGCTGACGATGCCCCAGAGCGCCTCCTCTTTTGCATTCAGATATTCTTGGGCGAGGCCGAAGGCGTTGCGTCGACGGCTGCCGTCGCCGAACGAAGGCGAGAGCGCGTCGAGATCGCGGTCGGCCGGCGAAATGACGACGGGTACGCGACCGTCGAGTGCGGCGTGACCGATCGGATACGTGCGTTCTCGGAGGATCGCCGGCTCGACTGGGGCGAGCGTCGTAAAGCCGAACGAATCGCGAAGAAATGCGAGCACGAAACGCTCGGAGACGGCCCGCGGGTCCGTCGTTTTTGCGTTGCGCGCGGATATGAAATCAGCCCAGTGTGCCTGTGCGATGCGCCAGCAGCGGCCAATCTCATCGCGCAGGTGGAGTCCCTTTTGGATCCGGTAATCTGCTTCGGTTTGTATTCCAGCCTGAAGTTGAGCGACCGTTGAAAGCCATTCGGGCGACAGCAAGCTGCCTTCGATGCAGAGCGCTTCGAAAGCAAGTTGGGCCTTGTGCCCTTTCGTCTTTCGGGGACCCGCCATGTTCAATCGCCGGGCGGCACTCGTTTCGGTAGCAAAACGAAAAGACCGATAATGTCCGCCGGAAGAAATGCCTTCACGCTATAGCGGCCGAGCGCTTCGGAGGCTTCGCGAACGCGGCGGTGATCGGCGAGGAGTATTTGCGCACGCCGCTCGGCGAAAGCGGAGAAATCCGACATGCGAGCGTCGAGCTGGCCAAGTGCCTGGGCAATCTCACGCTCGCACACGTAGGGCGGCGGATCGGAGACGGGACTTGGAGAGAGAAGCGCGAGAGCATCCGGCCCTTCGATTGCGCTCGACTCCTCTGTCCACGCGATGGCCGTTGCTTCCTCGACGAGGAGCGTCGTGGCACGGCGTGCGCGCTGCGACGTGAGCTGGTGGCGGAGCCGCACCAGAGCCACGAGCGTGCGCGACGTATTTTTTTCGCCTACCCAGCAACCTACGCGCCCGACGACGCCCGCGTCTTTCATGTCGGCGTTCGCAACACCAGCAAGCGTGCGCTCGAGCAACGTTTCAGCCAGCACGGAGACGAGGGGGTGACTGCGTTGCACGGCATGGCAGCGAGGTGCAGGCGGATAATCGAAGTCGATGAGCAACGTGCCCTCTAGCCCTTCTGCCTCGAGCCGTTCGCGCACATCTTCCGCAAGCGCGGCGAGCGGCATTTTGAAGCCACGACCGGAGTTGCTCAAGGGTGAAAGCGCACCGCCGAGGCGCGCCAATGCGCGGCACGTGAAGCGCTCGACGTCCTCTCTGCTGCCCAGTGCGGCGAGGGACTTTCTCCATTCAGGCAACACGTCTTCGGGTTTGAGGCGGCGCTGCGCGAAGATCGTGCGATTCTTCTTTGCTTTCTCGGCCGCATCGAGCCACCGCGTCTCGATGGCCTTGGCCTCCTCCATCTCGACGAAAGAAAACGTCCGCTGACGCTCTTCTTCACGCTCTCGTTCGCGAAGCAAGACAGCCTTCATCAGCGCTTGGCTGAGCGCGTGCCCGTCGTCGGGCAGCGGCACGGGTACGCCGAGCTCCTCGCGGATCTTGTCCGCTTTCTTGATGATCACCTCGAGTACGGCGCCGTCGACCGGGTTGTTGGCGCCGTAGAGTAGCGTCGCGCGCACGACGGGGCTCTTCTGCCCGAAGCGATCGACGCGTCCTTCGCGCTGTTCGTGGCGTGTTGGGTTCCATGAGAGATCGTAGTGGACGACCGCATCGAAGTGGTCCTGGAGGTTCACACCCTCCGAGAGGCAGTCCGTCGCCACCAGGATGCGTCGCTCGGCATCGCCGAGTCGCTCGACTTTTTCCTTGCGCTCCTCCGAGGCTCGTTCGCCCGTGACGACGTCGACCGTGGCGCCGTTCACGTGCGAAGCAAGGTGCTGACCGACGTAGCGAGCCGTTGCGATGTAGCGGCAGAAGACGACCGGATTGAATCCCTCGTTCACGAGCTCGGTCACGTGCTCGATCAAGATCGAAAGCTTCGGATCATCCGCTTGGCGTGCGAGCTCCTCGGCCTGCTCGAGGAGTAGGGCGAGCTCTGCGCCATCCGAACCTGCGGACGGCTCAACGTCGTCGTCCGGAAGTGCGTCGTCCGTGCCGTCGAAGACACGCGCCGCGACGTCGTTCTCAGCGGCTTTTTGTTTGCAATCCGAACGCGTGCGCAACGCTTGGACAGCGGCTGCAGGACTCGACGCCACGCAGCGCATGAGAGCGAGCGTGCTCCAAAAATCGAGACGCTGCTCCTTCGTGTCTTTATCCGCATCCGCCGCGCGCGTGACTGTCGCGCAGTAGTCGAGCACGGCGTCGAAGAATCGTTCCCAGCGGCCCGTGAGTCTGTACGTCAGCTCCGTGGTCTCGCGGCGTGGAAAGAGGTTGCCTTCTTTCCATTCGGCGATGTCCGGGCGCCTTCGTTGGACGAAGTGGGCGGCAAGGCGATCGCGAAGTTTCTTGTGCGAGTCACCCGTAAGGTTGCAGAGTGCAGCAAAATCCGGATGAAGAAGTCCAAGGAGGCGATAGTACGCTTCCTCGTCACCGCTGTGCGGTGTCGCCGTGAGCATGACGAGGTGGCGCGCTCTGCCGTGGACCTTCGACTCCTCGCTGACGAGGCCCTTGAGTAGTTCGTAACGCTGGTGGCGACCTTGGCCGGCACCTGCGCACGTGTGCGCTTCGTCCACGATGACCAGCTCGGGGCACGCGCGCAGAAACTCTGCGCGACGTCGCTCGCTCTTGATGAAGTCGAGACTCGTGACCGTGTGCGCGTGCGCCGTGAAGATGCTTTCACTAGGTGGCAAGTTGCGCTCGAGGCGCGCAGCGCTCGTGGCGGTCACCGCAACGGGCCGCAAGTGGAATCGACCTCCGAGCTCGGTGACCCACTGATCCACGAGGTGCGGCGGACAGAGCACCGTAAAGCGCTCGACGTCACCGCGATCGAGGAGCTCGCGAACGATGAGCGCCGCTTCGATCGTCTTGCCGACGCCGACGTCGTCCGCGATGAGCAGCCGCACCGGATCGAGCTTCAATGCCATGAGCAGCGGCACGAGCTGGTAGGCGCGCGGCTCGATGGCGATCTCACCGAAGCTGCGGAAGGGACCTGCGCCGCGGCGAAGGGAGAGCACGAGTGCATCGCGCAGGAGCAGGGCTGCATCGTGCCCGGCCTTCTGCGTGGGATCAAGCAACGAAAAAGTTGCATCTTCGACCGGGGTGGATTCGAGCGCGAGATGGATGAAGGTCTGATCTTCTTCGGAGCCCAGCACTGGACGAACCCGAAGCACCTCCGCGTCGCTGCCGGCGAGCACAATCCACTCGCGATCGCGAGCGCGCACCAGGCTGCCGGGACTCCACCGCGTACCCGGGGGCGTCGACATCGGGACTGGAGGGTACCCGAGCGCGGGACCGTCGAAAAGGGCGGGAAGGATATGTGGCCTGTCTCACGTTCGATTCGTCGCGTCCTCGAGTGCTGCGGCCGGAAGGAAGGCTTCGATCTGTTCGACCTTTGCTCGATACCGACCGTCCGCCGTTCGGTCGAGAAGCCCTTTCTGCAGAAGTGCATTGACGTCGCGGACCACGGTTCTCGGGCTTATCTTCGCGTAGGCCTGCGCAACGCGTGCATTGACTCTCGACAACTCGCTCTTTGCGACAGGAGTTGGCTGCTCACTTATCGCGAGCACCAAGTACCTTTGGCGTTTCCCTGTCGCGCTCTCGTCGTTTTGAAAGAACTCGTGAACAAAGTTCCTCCAGATGATGTCGAATTGCTGATTACGAATCGTGTCAATCTGCTCGCGTAGCCCGTCGACGAATCCTTGCACGGCATAATGGATGAACGGAATCACGTCTCCTTTGGATTTGCTCGCAGCGTCGAGCTGACGGTAGTACTCATCACGCGTTTCATTATAAAAATTGCTGAGCACGTGTGCTGCTGGCTGGGGCATTCCGGCGTTTGCAAGAATTTCGAACTCGAGCAGCCGAGCCGTGCGTCCGTTGCCATCCCCAAATGGATGAATCCACGCAATATACAAATGAGCAAGGATGGCTTTTAGAATGGCAAAGACCGGCCTGAGCTCTGAACGACGGTCGTTTTTTCCGAAGTCAGGGCCGTTGAGCCACTCACACAATTTTTCGAGCAGATACTTGCAGTCTTTTGCTGGAGCACCCCGGTATTGGGCAAGCCCGACGGAGTGTTCGCGAATGCTGCCTGGCACAACATCCTCTCCCCGTGGAAGGCCGTGAAGCGCTTTCTCATTGAATTCACAGATTCGGTCCACGGTGATCTCGTAACGCCCGCGTCGTTCGAGTGCGCGCGACCACACCTCGTTGCATGCATCGAGGATGTTCTGCACCTCCGTGCCGAGATACTCCTTCGAGGGGGGAAGCCGTAGCGTGCCCTCAATCTGTTTCATCACTTGGTCTTCCGACAGCGTGTTGCCTTCAATCGCGGTGGTCGCACGAACACCGCGCGCCAGATAGAGCTGATTGAGTTTCGTCGCCGTCGAAGGCCGAAGCGACGACCGTGCGATGTGGCCAAGCTTGGATCTCGCCTCACCGAGCAATAGCCACAAGATTGGCGGCACCTTGTCCTGGTTGATCCGGTAGGTGATCCATGGATGTGTCCCTTCGTATGTCCTCATGGTTGTCCTCTATCATGACGCATGAATATCGCATGAAAAACGTGCAATTATGCCGCTTTCAGGCCATCAATGACCGGAGATTTGACCATCCTCGTGATCGCAAGATTGGCGCTGCGTAGTCCCTGGTCCGTTGCTTGAAGTGCCTTCCTATCCCGGCTAACCACGGCGTCATGCAAGCCGCTCGCGACGTTCTTCGCATTGGTCCCCGTACGTTCTCGAGCCGCCTCATCGTCGGCACGGGCAAGTACAAAAGCGTCGAAGAGACCGAGATGGCCGTGGACGCCGCAGGAGCCGAAATCGTCACGGTAGCTCTGCGCCGCGTCGACCTCGCGGACAAATCGAGCGGCTCGCTCATGAGCATGCTCACCCGGCGCGCTCACGTTGGAGAGGCTCGCAAGGGAGATCTCGACTCCGCCGCGGGCACGGTCAAATGGACGATCTTGCCGAACACGGCGGGGTGCTTCACGGCGGACGAGGCCGTGCGCACGCTGCGTCTTGCACGCGAGCTTGGCGTCGCGGAGCTCGTCAAGCTCGAAGTCATTGGCGATCCGAAGACGCTCTATCCGGACAACGAGCAGACGCTCGAGGCTGCGAAGATCCTCGTCAAGGAAGGCTTCACGGTTTTGCCTTATTGCATCGACGATCCCATCGTATGCCGCAAACTCGAAGACATGGGGTGCGCCGCGGTCATGCCGCTTGCCGCGCCGATCGGCAGCGGCCTCGGCATCCGCAATCCGCACAACCTCTCCATCATTCTCGAACACGCGAAAGTGCCTGTCATCGTCGATGCCGGAGTTGGCACCGCAAGCGATGTGGCGGTCGCGATGGAGCTCGGGTGCGACGGTGTTCTCGTCAACACCGCGATTGCTCATGCCAAAGATCCCGTCTTGATGGCGCACGCGATGTGTGAAGGCGTATCGGCCGGACGAAAGGCGCATCTTGCCGGCCGCATGCCGCGAACACGATATGCCAACGCGTCGAGTCCCTTGGCGGGCCTCATCGAATGACGCGATTCGCGGTCGCCGGTGTCTTGCTTGCGTCGCTCGGTCATGCGCCGCTCCAGTGCAGTCGCGATCCGGGGCCGGAGCTTCGCACGGAGGACACCGCTGGCGATGCACTCTACAAGCTTGCGCAGAACTTCCGTGCGAAGGGCAACGACGCCGCCGCGCGCGAGACGTTGCGCTTCCTCGTCGAGCGCTATCCGTCGAATCGTTTCGCACCGGCGGCGCGCGACGAGCTTGAGGATGCTGGAGTGCCGTCGAGCAAGTGACGTGTGATGTGTCCGTCGCCGCGCCTCATCCTCATTACCGATCCTCGCTACTCGCTCGCATGGATGACGGAGATCGTGTGCGCGGTGGCTCGTGCGCTGGAGCCGTCTGCTCTCGCCGTGCAATTGCGTGACAAGGCGAACGCCGAGCCGGATGTCATCGAGGCTGCGAAGGTTCTTCGTGCGGTGACGCGCGAGGAGCGCGCGATGTTTCTCATCAACGGACGAATCGATCTCGCGCGCGCCGTCGAGTCCGATGGTGTCCACGTTCCCTCCGGCTTGTCGATCGCCGATGCGCGCGAAGCGCTCGGCCGAGGGGCGTTCGTGACCGCGGCTGCGCACGACGATGACGACGTTGCGCGTGCATGCGAACAAGGCGCAGACGGCGTCCTCGTGAGTCCGATCTTCGCTACGCCCGGCAAGGGCGCACCTCGAGGAACCAGCGCGCTCACGCGTGCAGCACAGATCGCCTCGTGCTCCACGACACGCGTGCACGTCTATGCGCTCGGCGGCGTGGATGCTCGTCGTGTCGCGTCATGCGCCGAGGCCGGTGCCAGCGGAGTCGCAGTCATCCGCACTTTGTTCGACGCAGAGAGCGCGCAGGTTGCAGCTCGCCTCGCGCGCGCGCTGACAGCGCCGTTCGCGCTGTGATAACTTCAGTAGGTCATGGCAAGCTACGACGAGACCCTCAAGATCACGACCGAGATCCTGCAGAAGCACGTCGATGGCGGCCGTATCATCCGTCCGGATGATCATATCCAGAGCGACCTTGGTCTCGACAGCCTCGGTGTCATGGAGCTCGTCGCCGACATCGAAGACCGGTTCTCGATCACGATTCCGAACGACGCTCTCTCCAACATGGGCACCGTCGAAGACATTGCCCGCGCCCTCACGAAGCTCGCCTGACCGCTTTCGATTTGGCGCGATCCCTTCGTTGGGGCCTGCGGTGCGGTCCTCAAAGCCAGAACAGGCTATTCCGGTCCGCTCCTCGGCCCCGCCTCGGCCTCGCGCCAACTTGAAAGCGGTCTACCGACGAAGCGGGCCGTGCAGCCGCAAGATTGGCTACTCCTCCATGGGGCCGATCTCTTCGCCGGATAGAACGAAGAATGCTTCGCCGTACGTCTTGAGGTGCTCGATCGCGAGGTCCATGTCTTCTTGCGTGTGGCCGCGTGTGATGTTGACGCGCAAGCGCTCTTCTCCGTGTTTCACCGCTGGGTAGATGAGCGGCACCATCAGCACACCGCACTCGAGCAGTGCCACGTGCATGAAGAGTGTCTTGCGTTCTTCGCGGCACATGACCGGCATGATGTGCGTGTCGCTGGTTCCGAGCTCGAAGCCTGCTTTTTGGAGCTCGCCCCGGAAGTAACTGGCTTTCTGATGAAGCTCGCGCACCATCGCAGGGCCGTCGGTTTCGAGCATGTCGAGGATTGCCGAAGCGGCTGCGACGATGGGCACGGGGAGCGACGCGCTAAAGGTGAAACTTCGTGCGGTGTGTTTGATGAAGTCGACGACGTCGCTCTTGCCGAGCAGCACGCCACCGATGCCGCCGAAGGTCTTCGAGAACGTGGAGATAACGATCGGCACGCGCCCGGCGAGCCCCGTTTCTTCGATGATGCCCGTGCCGCGCTCACCCAGCGTGCCGGTGCCGTGTGCGTCGTCGACGATGAGGACCGCGTCGTGGCGCTCGCAGATTTCGACGAACTCCTTGAGCGGAGATTTGTCGCCGTCGAGCGAGTAGACACCTTCGATGAGGACGAGCGCGTTCTTTCGCTCGCGCGTTTTGAGAATGCGCTCGAGGCTCTTGGCGGAGTTGTGATTAAAAAAACGAACCTCGGGTTGGTGACCGGGGATACCGGCGGCGAGGAAGGTTCCGTCGAGGATGCAGGCGTGGCTGTACGCGTCGAGGATGAACGTCGTATCTTTGTCGGCGAGCGCCATGAGCGTTCCGACCATGGCTTGGTAGCCCGTCGTGAAGGTGAGGCAGCTCTCGAAACCGAACCACTTCGCGAGGCGCCTTTCGAGCTCGACGTGTTCGACCGTTGTTGCTTGAACGCGAGAACTCGATAGTCCACATGCGTACTTGTCGACAGCGGCCTTTGCGGCGGCCTTCACCTTCGGATGGTTCGTCAAACCGAGGTAGTCGTTCGAGCTGAAATTGACGATGGGTTTGCCCTCGATGGTCGTGTGCAAACCTCCGGTCTCGAACTCGCGATAATACGGATAGACCTGTTGGTCCTTCGCCTTGTGAATTCGGGCCATTTCCGCGCGTGCTCTTTCGTCAACAAAACTCATTTTGCGATCTTCTCTCACGAAGGGGTTTGCACTTCCACCCTACTTTTTAGACCGCTTTCAAGTTGGCGCGAGGCCGAGGCGGGGCCGAGGAGCGGACCGGAACAGCCTTGCTTGGCTTTGAGGACCGCACCGCAGGCCCCAACGAAGGGATCGCGCCAAATCGAAAGCGGTCAGCGGGGGCGGCGGACGACGACGGCAGACGCGTTGCCGTAGTAACCCACAGTTGTCACGAGCACGTGATCGACCACGGCCGGCGCTGCGCCGCGAACGAGCGGAGTGACGGATGCGCCGTCGAACCATTCGAGCACGGAGACGATGCCCATGGTGCCACCGGCGCCGAGCGTCTCGCCGAAGATCCGCTTTGGCGCCGTGATCGGCACATCGCCCAGCACGCTCTCGATGGCCGCGAGCTCCTGATCGTCGAATTGCGCGAGCCCCGAAACGCTCGAGGCGACGATGTCGATATCTTTCGGCGTGAGCCCGGCGTCGGCGACCGCCAGTGCAATCGCGCGCGCGATCGCTTCCCGCGACGCAAAGAGCAGCATGCTGCTCTCGCCTTCGGGTGCGACGAACGACGTGCCATAACCGACGATCTCACCGAGCGTGCGAGCCGAGCGCGCCCTGGCGCCCTCGATGGTTTCGAGCGTGAGGAATGCGGCGCCCTCGCTGAGGTTCGTCTCGACCACGGGGGATGCACCGCGTCCGCGGATGCCGAGTTTCTCGAACGCGAGAAACAGTGCTTCGCTCATTGCTTCGCCGCCCCCGGTGAGGATCGCCTCCGCGCGCCCCGTTGCGAGGAATATGTCGGCGCACGCGACGGCGTCGAGCCCGCCGCAGTTGCCGTCGGAGACGGTGACGTTGAGCGCGCGAAGATCCTCCCAGATGCTCACGTACCCGCTCGCGCTGTTCGAGACGGTGTTCGGAAACTTTGCGGGGTTGATGTAGCGCGCGTCCTCGAGCTTCGCGATTCGATCGAGCTCGGTGATCGCTTCGAGACTGCCATAGGCGTTCGAGCAGCAGAGGCCGACGCGCTCTGGCGAGAGCGCAACCCACTGGTTGTCTTTCTTGATGTTTGCACTATGCAACGATAGGCGCGCAGCCACGATAAGCAGCTTCGTCAGCCGGTCGAGCGTACGAAGGCCTTTGCTTCCAAGGTGCGCGACGGGATCGAACCCGGGGACTTCGACGACGTGCGCGTTCGGGTATTTCGCAGCCTCGAAGCTCGTAATCGCCTTCGAGGCTTGTGCAATGCGACCCTCACGAAGAGCGGGGAAGACCTCTGCACCGGTACCGAGTGCGCACGTGATTCCAACGCCGGTGATGGCACGAGGATTCATGGATTAGGATCTCTTGCTGTGATTCACGCCGCCTGGGACGCGGGCGGCGGAGGATCTGGCAACTTGTATGGTTTCGCAAAACACGTGACGGCGTTGTATCCGCCAAACGCGAGCGAGTTATTGAGCACGACGTCGTGCGCTCCGTTGCGCGCTTGGTTCGCAACCACGTCGACGTCGCATTCTGGATCGGGCGTCTCGTAGCCGATCGTTGGCGGGTAGATGCCCGTCTCGAGCGTCATCATGCAGCCGACCGCTTCGAGCGCCGACGCTGCGCCCATGCAGTGGCCAAGCATACTTTTCATGCTCGAGATCGGCACTTTGCGATCGCCGAAGATCTCGCGCATCACCTTCGCTTCGGCCGCGTCGTTGTGACGCGTGCCGGTGCCGTGCGCGTTGACGAAGTCGACGTCGTCGGGGCTGATGCCCGAGCGCTCGATGGCCTGCCGCATGGCGCCGATGCTGCCTGCTGCGTCGGGATGCGGACGCGTGATGTGATACGCGTCGCACGTGATGCCGTAACCGCCGATCTCGGCGAGCAGTCGCGCGTTGCGACGGACGGCGTGCGCTTCGCTCTCGACGACGAGCATGCCCGCGCCTTCGCCGAGAATGAGGCCTTGGCGATTCAAGTCGAAGGGTTGGCACTTCGTGGGCGCCATGGCGGCGAGACGAACGAAGCCCGAGAATTGTAATTGCTGGAGCATCTCGGCGGAGCCTGCCACGACGACGTCGGCTTTGCCTGCGCGGATCATGTCCGCGGCGAGACCGAGCGCGTAGTTGCCAGCGGCGCATGCGCCGGGCAGCGTGAGCACGGAGCCTTCGGCGCCGATGGCGCGCGCGATGTGAATGGACAGGAGCGTGGAGCCGTACCTCGGGATCAGCGCGCGACGCACGCCCGACAGACCTTTGTGGATCCACGCGGCGTCGAGGTTGCCGAGAACATCGGCCTCGCCCATGGTGGTGCCAATCACGACGGAGGCGCGTGGGCCCTTGACGGCCGTGTCGGGAAGGTCGGCGTCGGTGATGGCCATCCGGGTGGCGGCGAGCGCCATCTGCGAGCAGCGCCCCATGCGCCGTGCTTCGCCTGCCATGAGGTGATCCTTGGGGCGGAAGCCTTTCACCTCGCCGGCAACCTCGCGTCCGAGGTTCGACACGTCGAACGCCTCGACTTGGGCAATGCCGCTTGTGCCCGTGCTCAGGGCCGAGAAGAACGCAGGTTTTCCGAGACCGATGGAACTGACGACGCCGACGCCGGTGATGAAGACACGCATGCAAACCTCGAGAGACCTTAACCCCCGAATGTCCTGATGCCTTGTCGGCGCTGCATTCGATTGTGAGATTGCAGCGGAGCGACCGTATTGTCAGGCTTGCGGAGGCCGTTATCAGACTCGTATATACCCCGCGCCGCGCAGATGCCGCAACGAAGGGGAACGCATTTTATCGCGGAAAAATAGTGCGATTCATCATATGGTTGAACCACTTTTATCTGCGAATAACACTTCGCTGCGCGACCTCTCATACGCATTTAGGCATTGATGTTTGGTGAATTGGTGTGCTTCCCGCCGAGTAGATCAGTGCACAATACATCGTTCCGAAGAGCGAATTTGTGTGGAAATTGCCTCGTCCGGGGCGGAACGCATCAAGGCGCCCTTGCCCGCGCGGAAGCGCGAATTGTTTGTTCGAGCCCCGCGGTGGCACTTGCATGCACCATGCAACGGACGGAATGGCATGGCTCGGCTGAGGCCGCGTAATTTACTTCACGGCCGAACGGCTGACGTTCTTCGCAGGCTCGATCGTTTTTCAACCTCGATCGCTCTCAGGGCTCGATCGTTCGCCAAGGAAGTGGCAAATGGCACTCACCAACTGAAGCGTGCGAGAGCGCGCCTGACGAGAGTAAAGCGAATACTCGCCGCTGAAAGAGGAACGCCATGTCGAACGTGAAGGAAGAATTGAGGGCTCTCATCGCCGAGATCGCCGAAAAAGACGAGATTCCGGATGACGTGACGTTCAAGGATCTCGGCATCGACTCGATGATGGGCGTCGAGATCGTTGCGGCGATCGAACGCAAGTACCAAGTGAAAATTGAAGACTCGGAGCTTCAGCAAGTGACAACGCTGAACGGCTCTGTCGATCTCGTGCAGAAGAAACTCGGTGCCGCCTCGACAAAAGTAGCGTAACGGCCCGCGTTCTTAGAGCCTCTTAGGGTGCCTGCGTGGTGGGTTCTTCGTGCGCGTGCGCGTGCAGTGTCAGCCGGTAGCAAACCGAGGCAGCGAAGATTCCGATCGCCAACCAGATGAACCACGGCAGCACAGAATTCGATGCGCTGGTCGTGGAGGTATCCGACGTGTTTTTGGTCTGTTGGATGATCACGGTTTGATCGGGCGACGAGCGGCGAAGTCCGTCACCGCCGATCGGACGGGGCGGTACTGCCGCCTCGTCCGGCGCGATGATCACGAGAGGCAGAATCGGCGGCATCGTTAACGCTGATCGATGCGTGCGTTGCCGATCGAACAAGAGGGTCTTCTCCGTGTCGTCGACATACGCATCGACAGGCGGATGGTCCCGGTTGACCGGTTGCGCGGCCTCGTCTGCGCGCGCTGCGGGTTGAGCTCTCGGCAAGTCCCGGGACATTTTTCCCAGGATCCAGCATGCGCCATTCCACGTCGTAACCCACTGAATTTGCGACGATTTGTGGTGTTTCATGGATCCTCGTCGACCCATGCGGTGGACATCGATGCCCCATCAGGTGCGACAGTACCGGAGACATCGAACGCCTGATATGAAACCCGCCCCATGCCGTCGCGATTCGAAAAGGTGCCAAGCGAGCTCGATTTCCCGAAGGAAGAGCGCGAAATCTTCGTGTTTTGGAAAGAGCGCGGCATCTTCGACAAATCGCTCGCGCAGACTGCGCAGGGTACGCCGTTCATTTTCTACGAGGGTCCGCCAACGGCCAATGGCATGCCTCACAACGGGCACGTTCTCACGCGCGTCATCAAGGACGTGTTCCCGCGGTACAAGACGATGCGCGGTTTCCACGTCCCGCGAAAAGCCGGTTGGGATACGCACGGCTTGCCCGTCGAAGTCGAAGTCGAAAAAGAGCTTCGCATTCACGGCAAAGCCGCGATTGAAGCGTACGGCGTCGAGCCCTTCGTCAAGCGCTGTATCGAATCGGTCTTTCGCTACACGACCGAATGGGAGGAGCTGACCGAGCGCGTTGCGTTCTGGGCCGATCTCGAAAGCGCGTATGTCACCTATCATCGCTCGTACGTCGAGAGCGTGTGGTGGGCGCTCTCCGAGCTCTTCAAAAAAGGGCTTTTGTACCAGGGCAACAAGGTCCTGTGGTGGTGGGCGCAAGGCGGCACGGCGCTCTCGTCGGCCGAAGTGGGTCTTGGTTACAAAGAGGTCGACGACCCGAGCGTCTTCGTCGCGTTCCCGTTGATCGATACGCCGGATGTGGCGCTCGCCGTGTGGACGACCACGCCGTGGACCTTGTCGTCGAACATGTACGCGGCCGTGAACCCTGCGTTCGAATACGCGGTCGTGCGCGGCGACGCGGACAAGGTGAAAGCCGGCTGGGCGAAGAAGGCTCTCGAGAAAAAGCTGGTGCTGGCTGCTGGTCTCGTCGACGAGGTTGCGAAGAAGCTCGGAACGACGCTGACGGTCGAGAAGAAGATCTCCGCGAGCGATCTCATCGGAAAAAATTACGCGCCGCCGTTCGACACGTTTGCGAGCGGCGCACCCGAAACCGCGTGGCGTGTCTTGTCCGCAGACTTCGTCGAGATGAGCGCGACGGGCATCGTGCACGTGGCGCCCGCGTTCGGTGAGGTCGACTTCCTTGCACACCGCAAGCTTTATGGCGCCGACGCACCGATCTTCAGTGCGGTGCGCCCCGACGGCACGTTCGGCCCCGAGATGGGCAAGTATCACGGCCGCTGGGTCAAGGATTGCGACAAAGATCTCATCGAGGATCTCAAGGGCGCGGGCGTCCTCATCCACCACGAGACGTACCGGCACCCGTACCCGTTCTGCTGGCGATCGGACAGCGATCCGCTCATCCAGCTTGCGAGACCGGCCTGGTACATCCGGACGACGTCGCTCATCGATAAGGCGATCGAAAACAATCGCGCGGTCAACTGGTTGCCCGACCACATCAAAGAGGGCCGCTTCGGCGATTTTCTCGCCAACAACGTCGACTGGGCGCTGTCACGCGAGCGCTATTGGGGCACGCCGCTCAACGTTTGGGTCAACGACAAGACCGGCCGCATGGAAGCGCCTGCGAGCACGCAAGAAATTCTCGCGAAAAACCCGAGTGCGTTCGATCATTTTCATGCAGCGAAGAAGGCAGATCCGAGCCTCAGCGAGCATCTCATCGTCCACAAGCCGTGGATCGATCAGGTGACTTGG
Organism: Polyangiaceae bacterium; assembly: GCA_009781005.1. Lineage (GTDB taxonomy): Bacteria > Myxococcota_A > Polyangia > Polyangiales > Polyangiaceae > Labilithrix. Next base: position 44,451 of record WQYX01000001.1, read on the forward strand.
CAAAACCCTGACGAAGAGGGCACGTACCGGCGCGTGCCCGAAGTCATCGACTGCTGGTTTGACTCGGGCTGCATGCCGTTTGCGCAGTGGGGCTTCCCGCATCAGGGCCAGGAACGATTCAAAGAGAGTTTCCCAGCAGACTTCATCACCGAAGCGATCGATCAAACGCGCGGCTGGTTTTACTCGCTGCTCATGATCGCAACGCTCGTCTTCGATGAAGAAATGCAGAAACGCTACGGCATCTCGCCCGTGCGCCCGCTGCCGCTTCCGTACAAGACGTGCATCGTGCTCGGTCACGTCTCGGACAAGGAAGGCAAGAAGGAGTCGAAGTCGAAAGGCAACTACACTCCGCCGGACGTCATTCTCGAGCGCGTGCAGATGGACTTTGCGGTGCTCGACGAAAAGGACGTGGACGGCGTGAAGGCCGAAGCCGGTGTTGCGTTGATTGCGCGCGAAGATCTGGAGGGGCTCGACCTCGCCGAAGGCTCGAAGATCAACGTCTTTCGTGCAGGCATGCCCGAGTCGGCGCGCGAGTTCGTCGTCAGATCGCACAAGAAGCTCCGAAGGCGCGTCGTCGTCCTTGCCGAGGCCGATCGATCCGTGCTCGCCGTCGCTCCAACGAAGACGAAGGACGTGCCCCCCGTCGGTGTCTTGCGTTTGTCGCCGGACGAACGGGTCACGCTGCTCGACTCGTCGACGGCTGCACCCGGTGCCGATGCGTTCCGGTGGTTCTTCTTTGCGTCGAGTCCTCCGTGGAGCGCCACGCGCCACTCGCTCACCAACGTGCGTGCGCTGCAAAAAGAGACGCTCGTGAAGCTGCGGAACGTCTATTCGTTCTTCACGATCTACGCGAGCATCGACGACTTCGATCCCTCGCAGAAGCCGCTGCCGGTGGATCGACGGAGTGAGATCGATCGTTGGATTTTGAGCGAGCTCAATCTGCTCACGCTCGGCGTAGCCACGGATCTCGACGCCTACGACGTCTACGCGGCAACCGGGAGGATCGTTTCGTTCGTCGACGCGCTGTCGAATTGGTACGTGCGGCGCTCGCGCGATCGCTTCTGGCGCACAGCCGATCCAAAGGACATCGACAAGCGCGCAGCGTACGAGACCCTCTACGCGTGCCTCGTGACGCTGTCCGGCATCATGGCGCCGTTCACGCCGTACCTCGCGGAGGCGGTGTATCGAAACCTCGTCGTCAAGGGACTCGGCGCGGAAGGTGCGAAGCAGCCCGAGAGCGTGCATCTTACACGTTTCCCCGAGAGCGATCCCAGACTCATCGATCGCGGTCTGTCACAGACCATCCGAGCCGTGCGCGATCTCGTCAGCCTCGGCCTTCAGGTCCGCACGCAAGCGAAGCTCAAAGTGCGGCAGCCGCTGTCGGTTGCAAAGGTGATCCTCGCGGATCCGAAACATGCGAGTCGCCTCGAGGCATATGCCGACATGATGAAGGACGAACTCAACGTTCTCGGTGTGGAGTTCGTGTCGTCGGCGAGCGGTGCCGACGAGTACGTCACCTATCGCGTCAAGCCGAACTTCCGCACGCTCGGTCAAAAGGGCATGGGCAAGCAGGCCCAAGATCTGAAAAAGACCATGGCGGCGATGACTCCGTCCGAGGCGCGTGCGCTCATCTCCGAGCTCTTTGCGAATGGCACGGCCACGGTGCACGGGACGGCCGTCGACAAAGAAGACGTCGAGATCGCTTTCGATGCAAAAGAGGGCTACGCGGCCGCAGGGGCACGCGTCGGCGTCGTCGTCGTCGACACGCGTTTGACAGACGAATTGCGCGATCTCGGCTACCTTCGCGAGCTCCTGAATCGATTGCAGAGTGCACGCAAAGAGATGGGGCTCGAGTTCACGCAGCGCATTGCCGTGGCTGTTGCGGGCACCGATCGCACGACACGCATCGCTCGCGCACACTCCAACATGATCAAGAGCGAGTGTCTCGTCGTCGATCTCTCGACGCCGTCCGTCACCCCAACAGGGGCGCCGCGTGAGGTCGATGTCGAGGGCGATCGCGTGCAGCTTTGGATCTCGAAAGCGTGACAATCGCCGAACCCAAGAGTGGTATACGTGCACGAAACGTCAGGCCGCGAGCGTGTGATTGTCAATGCGGCCGCAATTGGCAAAGACCCGAAGGGTGAAGCGAGTCATGGCAATTCGGTCGGGCGCAACGCAGGCGAAGACGAAAGAACTCGAGCCGAAGCGCCCGTCGGTTGCGCGAGCCGAGATCGTCGACAAAGCCACGCGTGCGCGCTTCGAGGCGGAACTCGACGCTGTGCTCAAACGTCGCCCCGCGAACGAGATCAAGCTCGCGGGCGCGCTTCGCGCCGTCGCCTCATTGAGCCCCGCTCTGCGAAACGCCGTTGCAGACGCCACCCAGACGATGGTGCGGCGCGGCTCGTACTCTCGTGAGATTTATGTCGCGTGCATTCGCACGCTCGCAGAGGCAGACGACCGCCGTGTTCCGGCGCTCCTCACAACTGCGCTTGCAGGTGACGACGCGGGTGGCAATGCCACGCTGAGCGCCGCGTCGTTTTGCAGAGATCCGTCGCTCGCGGCGTTGCTCGCCAAGCTTTCCGCAAGCCAGAAGGCTCACGTGTCCTTCGGAGCGGAGACGGCGCGCGTGTGTCGCGGCGAGTCGAATGGAGCGCGCTTGTCCGCGCTCGCGCCGATGATCAAGGAGAGCCACCGTATCGCGCTGTGCGTGGAGCTCTTCGTGCCGCTCGTCCGCGCCGTACCCGTTCCAATCCACATCGGTCCAGCGCTCTCGGTTCTCCGCGGGGCAGAGAGACACCTCGGCCGGTGGCTCGTGCTCGCCGAGATTGCGATGCGCTCGGGTGATTCGAGCGCGCTTGAAGAGGCAAACGAGAAAGCGCTGACGGGGCCCGGGAGTGCGCGTTCGGGCTGGTTGCTCGTGTCATGGGCGCTCGAACAAGCGCGCGCGAGTGTCCTGAGCGGCCCTCGTGGGCCCAACCAAGATGCTTCAATCGCGGTACCGCCCGCGCGGCCGACCGTGGAACTCGTTGCGCGCCTTTCGGATCGCCCGAGCGCGGATCGCGACACGACGTTTCTTTTTCGCATGGCGCGTGCACGTGCGACGAGCTGCAAACCGATGCTCGAGACACTCGCGAAGACGAGTCCGTTTCTCGACGAAGTCTCGATTCGCGCAGCGTCCTATCTGGCGCGCGATCACGGTCGCTCGGACATGAGAGATGCACTCGTTGGTTGCGCGAGGAACGCCAAACGCGACGAGCTCCGAGGTTTTGCAGTTGCCGCTCTTTGGGACACGGGCGACTCCGACGCCCGCCAGATCGCGCGAGATCTGAGCGACGAGCTGCTCACATCGCGAAGCATCTCGAACGTTGCATGGGGGGCGCTCGTTCGCGCGGCAAGCGCTGCGGGCCACCCATCTGCGAGCACAGGCGATGACATCGTTGCGGCCGAAACGCCGCTGCGGTGGGTGCAGCGGGGCTGGCTCGAATAGCTCCCGTCGCCGGCCTTCAGATCTGCTTCGCCCGCCTTCGTTGTTCGGCCTCCCCCCGTACTTCAAGTACGCCTCCGGCCTCGCGCCTCGGCGGGCTCGCATCTCTTTGGCCGGCTCGGTCCGCTACACACCAATGAAGAGGCGATGGGCGAAGTTGCGCTCGAGCCGCGCGCGAAGGACTTTGTCGGCTGCAAGTTCGATATCGTATTCGATGCGCTTGAATTCGAAACGTCGCGCGGTGGCATCGAACACCGTGAAGCTCGCGCGGTTGTCGAAGTCGCGCGGCTGCCCCACGGAACCGACGGATACGATGTACTTCTTGTCTGGCAAAAGGTCGAAGTCGGATGCTGGTAGCTCGTCGACGTTCGTGCGTGTGAGCTCGAAGACCTTGCAGAGATGCGAATGCCCAATGAGCGTGATGTGTCCGAGTTTGTCCCAAAGCGGAAGGCACTCGCTCGCCTGTTCGGGGGCGAAGATGTATTCGAATTCCTCGAGGCGCACGGGCGAGCCGTGGCAAAGCAGCATGTCCGCGTCGTCGAGTTTGTGTTGATACGGGAGGCCCTTCAGCCACTGCATGTTCTCTTGCGAGATCATTGCAGCGTGGACGTCGAGCGCGTGGCGCGCCGCTTCATAGTAATAGGAATAATCCATGCGCCTTGACACGGCGGCGTCGTGGTTTCCGAGGATGGTTGCCTTCGCAATGTCCCGCACCAGATCGGCGCACTCATTTGGCGAACCGCCGTAACCCACCGTGTCACCGAGGCAGTAATAGACGTCGATGTCCTCTTTCCGGTACGCATCGAGCACTGCGGAGAAGGCTTCTAAGTTTGCATGAACGTCACTAAAAACACCTATCCGCATGGACCCGCGAACAGGCTAGGCGTCCTGCGCTTCTAACGGAAGGTCCAAATCGAAAGCGGTATAAGAAGCCTCCACCATGGCGGAGCCCCCGAAGGAAAATGGCTTGAACGGCGCGCACCACGGCGCCAACGACCACGCGTTCGAACAAGACGACGAGCCTCTGCCTCCGCCGCCAAAGGTGATCGCCGAGCTCTGCGCGGCGTGCATGCGTTTCGTCGCAAGCAAATACAAGATCGCGCTCGATGGCGAGCCGGACACGCTGAGCCTCGTCGACCAATACGTTCGCGACGCACGCGACGCCGTCAAGGAGCGTCCTGAAAGCATCGATCTCGTGGCTCCGGCGATCGGTGCGTATCTCGGTGAAGTCATGCGCCAGCAGTTTGGCGCCGAGTGGTTTACGGACGGATCGTACGAGTCGTACCGACTTTACTTCACGAACGTTTATCTCTCGTTCAACCCGATCGGTATGGCGCGCGAAGCTCTCACGCGGGACGAGCAAGAGGGCTGGCATGCGCATTTCGAGATCGATCCCGGCGATCGCGATCTCATCGACGAGCGTCTCTCGATCATGCCCGACGTCGATGAAGAAGAGTACTACCTGCCAACGACGCGCTTTGACGTCGTCACGGTGATTGTCTCCACACTTCGCGCAAAGGCAGAACAGATGGGGCTCGGCGACGTCCGCTTCACACGAGATGACTACGATTAGAGGGATGACGTTGGCAGTCTCGGCACGACGGGTCCCCCGCCCGCGCGCAGGAAGGCGGGCTTTGCCGCCTGACGAGCACGGGCCGGGGGGACAGCGCAGCGAGCGAAGCGAGATGGCGCGGAGGGGGCTACCTAACTAACCCATTCCCACGGCGACGCCCGCGCTCGGATCGCCTTCGGCTTCTTCGATGCGCAGTTCGAGCGCCGGCAAATCGAGCTCCTCGCATGCGAGGATCGCTTCGAGCTTGATCGGGTTTGCGATTGCTGGCGGCTGCCCTGCGGTGAGAACCGCGACGGCGATGCTCACCGTCCACCGGCCGAGCGACGTCACCGTCAACCGGTTGTTCTCGCGGATGAGCGTCTCCTGCAGTGGATGGTAATCGAGCAAGCGCTGCTCGACGTCCGCGCCGAGAATCATCTGCGCCGTTCGGACGATGCGGTGAAGGACGCTGTTCCACGCCACGAGCATGTCGGCGCCTTGCGTGGCGTCCTCCATGACGTCGAGACCGACGGGCAAGTGCTCGATGCGCTCGAGAATGGAGTCAATCATGGCACCGCGCCAGAGCCGCCCGTGCTGGGGCGCGATGATCTCGACCGGGGGATCCAGCTTTCGTACCGCGGCCACGGCATTCGAGAGGGCGCGCTGCGTGGGCATGTACGCCTGATGAAATGCACGCATGCCGGGCCAGTCCGTTTCGTCGGCCCACAGTCCTTCGCCGCTCGAGGTGGTCACGCCGCCGAAGAGATCGCCCGAGAAGAGCACGCGCGTTGCGTGGTCGTAGAGCATCACGGCGCCGCGGAAGTGACAGAACGGACTCGGCACCGGAATCATGGTGTGGCCCGTTGGGAGGCGGAAGCCCTGCGCGAACTTGTCGAGATCGACGAAGCGTTCACGCGGCAGGTTGAAGTGCACGATGAGCCGCCAGGTTGCTTCCGACGAGAGGATCAGCGCCCGCGGCGCGAAGCGCGCCGAGATCATGAACGCCGATGATCCGACGTCGGGATCCTGGTGGTTGATGTGCAGGGCCGAGACCTTGTCGAGCGAGCCGATGAGCGAGGAGACCTTCGCGGAGACCACCGCAAAGTCCGAGCTCGATCCAGGATCGACAAGCAGGTTGAACTGCGCGGGATGACCTCCGGACACGTGCGGCCCGCGGAAGATCCGCAGGTACGGATTTGAGTGGAAGATGGCTTTGGGATCACGCTTTCCAACCCAGTACGTGTCTGGCGCAATCTCGACGGGATTCATCCATTCAGAGGCGGGGTTCTTAGGCGACGGCGCGTTGGACAAGGCGACCTCCGGAACTTTGGTGACGATCGTGCGGACGCGTGACGGTGCGCGAGGCGCGAAGTCGTTTCGAACGTATCGGAGTGCCTGGCGCATGCTTGCAGCCGTTTGGAAACGCTCGCGCGGATTGAATGCTAGCGCGCGATCGACCAGCTGAGTAAGCGATGAAGGGAGCGCAGGCGCGACTAAAGCGAGCGAAGGGGCCGGGGTCGTTGCTGCTCGCACAATGCTCTTTTGGGGATTGGCTGCGTCATGCACGACGCGGCCGGAAAGCAACGTGAACATTGAGGCGCCGAGAGCCCAGAGATCGCTGCGTGCGTCAACGGCGTCCCAGTCGCCCCGTGCTTGCTCGGGCGACATGAACCCGGGCGTGCCCATGGACCCCCCAAGGTGGGTCGCGTGAACCGACGACAGCGGCTCATCGACGCGAGCAAGCCCAAAATCCAGCACCTTCATGAACCCATCGCGGGTCAGAAACAGGTTGTCCGGCTTGATGTCGCGATGAATGACGCTCCGAGCATGTGCGGCACCAAGGATGTCGAGCACCGCATCCGTGCGCTCGACGACCTCACTCGCCTCGAGTTTTCCGCCCGCTGCCAGGGCGAGCCGCTCGAGCGTGTCGCCCTCCAACAGATCCATCACCAGGAACGCAAGTCCGTCCTCGGTGACACCGTCGTCGAGGATGCGCACGACGCCCGGGTGCGCGACGACGTTTGCAGCGTACCCCTCGCGCTGGAAGCGTTCCCGGACGGTGGCGTTGTTCGCGAGCTCGGGATACAGAATTTTAATGGCGGCCCGGTTGCCGCCGTTGCGGTGCGTTGCCGAATATACGGCAGCCATACCCCCCATGCCGATGAGCGCGTCGAGCATCCACGTGCCGGCGATCCACGAACCAACACGAGCGGCGCTTCGCCGCTCTGCTTCGTCAGGCGAGATCATGTTCGCGCCCCTACATGGTAGCTATGGTAGTTGAAAGGAGTAGACCGAAATCGCTGAAAATCACGTCGTGGAAGGCGCATCATCGACAGGTTTGCCCGGGCGTGCCCCGTACCCTCGGGGGTGTACGAGTCTCAAGTTTGAAGCATGTGACGCACGTATCACAGTCATTTCGCTACGGGCTGTCAACTTTGTGCCGCAAGCCCGGATAATTCATGACGCGATTTCTGCAGACGGCCGAGACCGCAGCGAGAAGGGCGCACGCCGCACCGCAGGACCGAGGCGTACTGTACGTACGCCGCAGGTCCGAGGAGCGCCGTACGCCCTTCGCAGCAAAGGGATCGGCTCGTCTGAGTGGAGTCGTCATGAATTATCCGGGCTAGGTCTTACTTTCCGCCATCGACGCCTCCAATCTGCGAGGTGCCCGGCACAATCTGAAGTGCCATAGGTGCGAGTGCGTCGCCAAGGAACGTGCGCCATTGGACATTGTAGCGTCCGTGGGGGAGGCCAACGATGACATCACGTGCGCCAGGTGCTGCCCACGCCACGGTGATGCCGTCGATGGTGACGATGCGAAGTTCGTCGGTTGCATTGATGATGGTGAGCCCTTCGGAGGTCTGGCCTGGGGCGGTCGGGACATCCCCCGGTCCCGTGCGAAACGCCGCGAGCTCTTGAGGGCTGAGCACGATCTGTGCGCCGTCGGCGCTGACAGGCGCCGCCGCGAACGCCGACGTTGCAGGTGGAACGAGGAGCGCGGACGTCGCGATGTCGTTCTTTTTTTGCACGCCGGTGATGTCGAAGGCGAGCGAGCCTTGACTCGTCCACCGAAGTTCGACGCGTACGGGCAGCTCATCGAGACTGCACACCTGGGTGCTCGGCGGAGCGTTCATGAGATCGAGCAACGCGCGGCAGAGAAGGATGCCGCCTTCTCCGAGATCCGGCAGGCGACCGACGTCGAAGAGTGCATGCGCGGCGCGCGTCGTGACTTCGACTCTGTGTGTTCGAATGCCGATGCGTTTGCCGCCCTGGCCCTTCGAGCTCACGTCCGCAGGGGTGAGCGGCGCTACATCGAGACGTCGCTCGCCAAACAGTGCGCGCAGCGCTCCGGGGCCGATCGGTCTGTACGTTGCGCCGCCGGGCCACACGACGACGTGGCCGAACCTGTCCGATCGTGCGCGGATCTCTGTTTCTGGTGGCAGCACGAAACCCTGCCCGAGCAGCGAGAGACGCATGCGCGACATACTGAGATCGATGGTGAGGCGAAGCTCCGTCTTCTTGCGCGCAGCATCGATACCTGCCGCGTTGACCTCCGGCGCGCGTGGCGGCCCCACGAGCTCGCTCTGCCGAAAAACTGCGGAGAGCGTGTAACCCGAGGAAGCGTCGCGCGCGAGCGTGTCGGGCGCGAGAGGAATGTCGCCGCGAATCGGTACCGGAAGCGGGCCGCCTTCAGGCATGACGATCGGCTGCGCAGCGCTCGACGGCGTCGTGACGTTGGCGAGGGGCGCCGGTATTGCGCTCGCTTGCGGGCTGGCGGTCGCGTCGGGTGCGTCCGACGTAGAGTTCGAAGGTTGGCAGCCGAGGAGCGTCGCGATGATCAGCGCGAACGCTTCGATCACGGTCCGTGATTTGAAAGCCGGAACTGTCATGCGCGGAGTCGCGCGTAGCACACGCGGCGACGATCACTACCGGCGACGATCACTACTCTTGCGCGGCTCTGGTCCGACGTAGCGGATGGCTTCGCTGGGGAGGCAGCGAAGTTCGTCGGCTCGTTGCATTGCGCCTTCGAAGGCGTGCGCGAGAAATTGTGGCTGAAGGAGGATTGCCGACAGCGCTCCGATTTCTTTCGGTAAGAGGCCCAGATCGAGGCACGCGGCGCCGATGGCGTCGAACGCACTCACGTCGATGCCGAGAAGCTCGCGCATGATCGGCCAGAGTTCTTCGGCGAGTGTCCACCACGGTCGTTCACTTCGTCCACGACGCGCAAGACAACTTCGGATGCCGACGACGCGCTCATCCACTCTGCGCTTATGAACACCGACGCTCGGCCACTCCGCGTACGTTTCTACGAATCGCCGAATTGCTTTCGTTTTCAGCGTCGCATTCACGAGAGCATCTTCACGTTCGAGAACGGCGCGCAACTCGACGAGCGTTCGTGCGCTCGCCTCAATGGCTGCCGTGCCGATGAAGTCGCCGTCGAGCACTGCCAGACCCGCGAGATACCCCGTGATGGGCCGACCCGACGACGCGCCGAGGCGCGCGAGCTTCAGCGGCCACACGCGAGGCTCCGTGACATGGCAACACGCAGCGACGTCGTCGAGAACGGCGATGTCCTCATCGGCAAGACGGCGCCCGGTGAGCGAGAAGACGGAGAGTCCCGCGAGCGTGATGTTTCCGGCAAGATCACGGTAAAGACGCAGACCGAAGTGATCGTAGTCGCCGAAGTCGGCCCAGCCCACGCGCGTTGCGATGGGCTTCACGGTTCCTCGTAAACGAACGGCGGCGTGCTCACCGTTGGATAGTCACCGAAGGCCACAGGATGCCGACCTCTGGACTCCGCAATGGCGGAGACGAGACGCGCGAGCGCCACCACCGAAACTAATTGCATCTCAGTCTCGATACCGCACGCAGACAGGACGGCGAGCAGCGCCACATCTCGACGTGGTTGCTGCGCGAGCAGAGGAACATCCAAGATCCCTTCGAGAGCGCGCGCGAGCTCGCTCACGGCATGCACGGATGCATCGTCCGTTGCTTTGAGCGACGGCGGTAGCATGAGCGACGGATCCGCGAGGTGCGCCGAGCAAGCCCGGAACGTTTCGGCGGCATGTTCCGCAAGGCATGCGCTCGCAACCGACAGCACCCCGCTCGGTCGTGCGCCACAGATGCGAGAGAGAACGGCCGCATGAATCGGGTACTCGGCACGCTCATGGGCGCGAGCATCGTGAGCGCCAACTCGAAGCCGCGCGAGCGAGCTTCGGTCGGAAGGTCGCCCGTTACCGCAAGAAAGACGATGTCGGCGAAACCAACGTGGCGAGCAAGATCGGAATCCACGTCGTACCCAAAGAGACGCGGACTTCCCAAAGGCGTCACGGCGAGAGCATCGAGCTGGTCGGGCCACCGCTGCGATTCGAGCGGGCCCGTGCGAGGAGTCGTCATGACTCGACGAACCCCGCGATGGTTCGGGCTCGATCACCGAGCGGTGGCGGGATGCTCCCGTCGACGCGTACCTCGATGAGCGATGGCCCCGGCATGCGCAGCGCCTCGCGGACGACGTCGCCGAGTGTGTTGGGGGTGTCGACGACCCACGCGAAGAGCCCCATGGCTCTTGCGATGGCAGCGACTTCGAGTGTTCTCCGGTAGCGAACCGACGCGAGCGGCACCTGCGAGCCCACGAGTTTGCTGCCGTGGTACGTGATGCCGTGCATGTTGTTGTTCTCCACGATCCAGATGACGCGCGCGTCGTATTCGGCAGCCGTGACGAGCTCCATGCCGTTCATCGTGAAACACGCGTCCCCAATGATGGCGAAGACGGGGCGGTTCTTTGCTGCGAACGCGGCGCCGATGGGTGCGGCGGTTCCGTGACCCATCGATCCGAAACCGAGATTCAATATGAATTTCTGACGCTCTTTGATCGTGAGATACTGAACGTTCGAGAGCATGTGGCCGCCAACGTCCGAGAACACGATCGCGTCGTTCGGCAAGACCTCTTCGAGCTCGCGCCGCCAGCGCTGAGGTGTCAGCGGAATCTGGGTTGATTCGCGCAACTCCGGTGAGATGTACGTGTGAGACACCGGCTCGTGCGCGCGCCAGAGCGATTCGGGCTTCACGCCTTCGCGCAAGGCACGATGAATATGATAGACGACCTCGACGAGGATGGCTTGAGCGTCGCCCACGAGGGCGACGTCGACGGGATAATTGCGACCGATGCGATCGGCGTCGATATCGAGTTGGATGAAGCTGCGATTTTTGCGGAGGCTCGGCGTCCAATTCAATGTTGCGGTCTCGTTGAGCGACGTGCCGACGGTGAACAAGACATCGAGCTCGTGACCGAGCATGATCTCACGAGCGACCGCATGACCGGCGAAGCCCATGACGCCGAGCGAGAGCGGATGATTTTCCGGGAAGAGCCCCTTGCCCCGCGGCGTCGTTGCCACCCTGGCCGGAAGGAGCTCCGCGAGTGTACGAAGATGCTCTTCGGCACCGCCGATGCCGACGCCGGCGCCCGCAAAAAGAACCGGGTGCTTTGCTGCCATGAGTATGGCCGCGGCGCGCTTGACGGAGACGCGGTCGAACGTGCGCGTGTCAGGTCGATACGTCTTTGGGTTGAACCATTCCTCGGTAAGCGGACGCTCCCAGAGATCGACGGGGACGTTGAGATGCGCGGGTCCCGGCCGACCCGTGAGTGCGAGGCGCAAAGCGCGACGAAGATGCCGTGCGAGGCTCTCGGGCGACGTGACCATGGCCGAGTATTTGGTGATGGGACGAAACATCGCGACGATGTCCATGTCCTCGCGCGACGTCTCTTGCGCCGCGCCTTTGCCGAGTGCGTGGCTTGCTGCTTGCCCCGTGACGACGAGCATGGGAACGCCGTCTGCGAACGCGCACGCCACGCCCGTGAGGAGGTTCGTCGCGCCCGGACCTGCCGTGCCCGCGCACACGGACAGACGACGCGAGATGCGCGCATAGCCATCCGCCATGAACGCCGCGCCCTCCTCGTGTTTTGTCACGACGAGGCGAATCTCGGGGTCGCTCTCGATGACTTCGAAGAACGGATGGAGCAGACCTCCGGGGATCCCGAAGACGACGCTGACGCCTTCCGCTTTGAGGTACCGCAAAAAGACGTCGATGGCGCGTGACGGTTGGCGACTCGAAGGGACGGGCGGCAGAGTGGGAGAGGTGGCTTGGTTCACTAGTTCTCAACCTTCCGAATCGTCACGACGTTGGTGATCATGTTGTCGAGGGTTTCCTCCGCGCTGGCGCGCTTCGTGGCGATCGGTTTGACCGGGAAGTGCGCCCAGAACGTGGTGCCGACAGCGGGCTTCGACATCACGTCGATGCGCCCGCCAATCTGCGCAAGCAGGCGCACCACGCTCGATAGGCCGATGCCATAGCTGTCGGGGCGCGACGGCGGCGCGTCATTTGGACGCGGGCGAAAGATCCGCTGGACGTCGGCGGGCGAAATACCTTCTCCGGTGTCCGACAGCTTGAGCGTCAGAAAACCCGGCGATTGGCTCGAATCGCCCTCGAGCAGAGAGAGAGGCGTGCCGCTGATCTCGAGCAAGATGCTTCCTTGATGCGTGTATTTTGCAGCATTGGTCAGGAAGTTATCGACGACGCGATCGAAGACCAGCGGATCGATCACGATCTCATCGGGGGCCTCACGCGTGCAAAATACACTCACCTTGATGTCACGGCCGTGAACGAGCGCCTTCAAACGACGGCGATACATTTCGGCAAGCGGTGCAACGGGCTGCGGCTCCGGCGCGAGTCTCACGAAGCCGGGATCCTGCGTCGCGACTTCCATGAGCCTCGTCAGCATCTCGTCGATTTGCGCCGTGGCCGTCTCCATGTCGTGGAGCGCCTCGCTTCCCTCCACGTCCTGGATGCGGTCGCGGAGAAATTGCGTGTTGCCTCGGACCACGAAGAGGGGATTACGAAGGTCGTGGGAGAAGCCGCGGAGCGTGGTGACGCGCGACTGCTGGAGTCCCTGCAGGCCGTGAACGACGGTCTCGAGGGTCGCCGTGCGCTCTGCGACTTGTTGCTCCATCAACCGAATCCAGTCGCGCTGGCGTTGGTGGAGCGCGATGATTTCGGATCGCGCTTCCGATTCGGCGTGCGCAAAATCGCGCAGGACCTGGTTGACCTCCGAGGAGATCCGGAGATTCGCTCGTTGCGCCCGGCGAAGCTCGTAGAGATAGCCCAGAAGCGCGCCAAGGATGGGGAGGAGAACTGGCAGCGTGATCGCCGGGCTCACCAGATCTCCTGCCGCCGTCGCAGCGGCGACCGCTGCGCCGAGGGCAGCACCGCCCAGGATAGGCAAGAGCCTGCGCCTGTCGAACCAACGCAGATGGTATTCGCAGTAGTCGTCGCCGCGCGCGATGCAGGCCTTCTCGGTCAGATGCGCGGGAGGCATGGCCCAGATGGTTGGACCATATAGCCACGATGCTTGTCGGGATAAGCATAGCAATCGAGATTCGGGTCTTGTCGAAAAATAACGGACTTCGAACTCATTTCGTGCCGACCGCAAGATTTCGAAATGGCTTATGCGCGTCATGAACTTCGCTGTCTTGACGGCAGCTTCGAAGAATTGCTGTTCCGTGAGCGCTTGAACCATGTAACGGATGACGTCGTAGCTTTCGTTGAACCGGTACCCACACGCCTTCAAAAAGGTGTTGTCATCTGGAATGTGCATCCGCGCGGCGGCAAGAAAACTTTCGATTTGCTCGAGTGAAACCCAGTATGTCGACCGGTCGATCTCTTCGACGGAAAGCTGGGCCGCCTTTGCCGCAGCTTCGAGTTGCTCACGACCGACGTGAGCCTCTAGCCATCGTGCAAGAGACCACACGATCTTGATGTTCAACTCCGGAGATCCCATTGGCTTCTCCGCGCTCGGAGCGCAGGATCGCTAATACAATGGGTGTGGGACGAGCGGTCAACTGTCGCAGACGGGTGCATTGCAAAGGTATCCCACTCGCCCTCGCTCACTTGCACATGTGGGCCTATGGCGCCTTATCATACGTCACTATCTTTTCATTTGATAACGATGACGCCAGGACGATTTTTCCTGCTGCGACGGCGCGTATTCGATATCGGGATTTCATTGTCGCAAATGCAGCCGGCGCCCGAGACTGCCGGCGCCCGCGCGTACGTGCTACGTGAGTAGGCCGATGTCGCATCGCGACCACTACGAAGTCCTCGGTGTCGTCCGCACGGCCACTCAAGAAGAGATCAAGGCTGCATTCCGCAAACAGGCTGCCATCCATCATCCCGACCGCAATCCTGATGATCCAAAGGCTGCGGCTCGCTTCAAAGAATTGAACGCGGCTTACCAAGTGCTCGGCGATCCGCAGCGGCGCGCCATGTACGATCGCTTCGGTCATCGCGCGGAAGAGCCGGGATCACCCTTCGCGAGCAGTGGTCCGTTCGCTGGTGGTGTCGTCGACTTCAGCGAGATTGCGTTCGATGGAATCCTCGGTGATCTGCTCGGCGTCTTCGGCGTCGGTCGCGGCGACAGGGGCGATCTGAAACGCGAACTCGAAATTTCGTTCGAAGAAGCCGCGTTCGGTGCCACGAAGACGATGCGCTACGACCGCGTGGTTTCGTGCGGAGATTGCGGAGGGTCGGGGTCCGCACTGGGAGCCACGCCGGACACGTGCAGCGCGTGCAACGGGCGCGGTCGTGTTCGCTTCCAACAAGGCATCATTCCCATTGCGGTCGAGCGTGTTTGCCAGCGCTGCAAAGGGCGCGGCACGATCGTTACGCACGCGTGCAGTACATGCCGTGGCAGCGGGCTCGTCGCGAGCCAGAACACGATCGAGGTGACGATCGCTCCGGGCGTCGAGCACGGCGCCACGCGTGTCGTCAGCGGAGCAGGCAATCGCCCTCGAGCCGACCGACCCGCCGGCGATCTCGAGCTCGAGATCCACATCGCGGCGCATCCGTTCTTTCGTCGCGTTGGTGACGACATCGTTTGCAGCGTGCCGATCACCTTCACCCAAGCCGCACTCGGTGCTGAAGTCTCTGTCCCCACGCTCGACGGCAAAGGCAAGCTACGCGTGCCGGCGGGCACGCAACCCGGAGCCACGTTGCGACTCAAGAGCAAGGGCATGCCGAAGCGCGCCGGCATCGGCCGCGGCGATCAGCGCATCGAGATCATCGTCGAAGTGCCCACGTCGCTCACCGACCGGCAACGCGAGCTGCTCGAACAGCTTGCAAGAGAGCTCGGCGAAGAGGTTTCGCCGCAGCACAAAACCTTCATGGACAAACTGCGAGAGCTGTTTGGTTGACTCCTTCGCGCGTGTCTCGCCTCAGAGCGTGTAGGGCAGCCGTCGCGAGCGAATCGAGGCAAGGGCGGAGCGCGAGGAGCCCGCGAAAGCGTACGTTGTGGTACGTGCGCAGGCACCGCAGCGCCCGACCGACGAATCGATTCGCGCAGCAGGCTGGCGAACTCGCTCTCAGCCCGCCGCACACGCCTTCCCCTCTTGAACGCGAACAAGAAAAAGGAAAGCGTGTGGCCGCTGTCATCGATCATTGCCCTCCGTCTTTGTCCGTACCGCCGTCTTTGCCGCCGTCGTGGTGATCCTGGACGTAGCCGCCGTCTTTGCCACCGTCACCGTGGACGTAGCCGCCATCTTTCCCGCCGTCCGCGGGCGCGTCTGCTGCCCGTTGCGCCGCAGGGGTGTTCGGCGCCGCGGCTGCCGGCACGATCGGCGCCGTGCGCGTGACCGCCTTTGGTGACGGCTCCGAAGCGTGTGCTGCAACTACGTCTGCTTTCTTGTCATTGGTGCAGCCCATCACGAGGGCCACCGTGGGAACGAGAGCGAGCGACAGTGCGATGACGAGCTGCGAGCGTCGAAATGAATTCATGTGTTTCCCCCTTTTGACGTGTTTGATAACGCACCCGTCGCGCTCCCGTGACCCCTCGGTACAATGAATTACAATCGCGACAATCGTTCGATCGGGGCAAGACGTCGCGCTAGCCCGGATCATTCACGACGACTCCACTCAGACGAGCCGATCCACTTGCTGCGAAGGTCGTACGGCGCTTCTCGGACCTGCGGCGTACGTACAGTACGCCTCGGTCCTGCGATGCGGCGTGCACCCTTCTCGCTGCGGTCTCGGCCGTCTGCAGAAATCGCGTCATGAATGATCCGGGCTTGTCCGAAAACTACCTTTTCAATCGCCCTCTATCCTCTTATTGTGGACCCCTACGTTTGCAAAGAAGGAGACACGGCATGGCTTTCACGCTCCCGAATCTGCCCTATGCGAAGGATGCTCTCGCCCCGCACATGTCGGCCGAGACGCTCGACTATCACCATGGCAAGCACCACGCGGCATACGTCAACAACCTCAATAAGATGATCGAAGGCAAGCCCGAGGCGACCAAGAGTCTCGAGGAAATCATCGCGTCTGCCGACGGCGGCGTCTTCAACAACGCCGCGCAAGTCTGGAATCACACCTTCTTCTGGAATTGCATGAAACCGAAAGGCGGCGGAGAGCCGAAAGGCGATCTTGCGGCGGCTATCACACGCGACTTCGGCTCATTCAATAAGTTCAAGGAGGAGTTCTCGAACGCAGCAGCAACGCAGTTTGGTTCGGGTTGGGCGTGGCTCATTCTCGACGGCGGCAAGCTCTCGATCATGAAAACAGCAAACGCCGATTTGCCAATGAAGCATGGCAAGAAGGCTTTGCTCACCATCGACGTATGGGAGCATGCGTATTACGTTGATTACCGAAACCTCCGTCCCAAGTACATTGAGACGTTTCTCGCTCATTTGGTGAATTGGGACTTCGTAAACGAGAACCTGAAGAAGGGCTGATTCTGAAGCTCGCAAACGATTTGGCGCGAGGTCGAGGCGGGCCCGACGCGCGTCAAAGAAGCGGGCTAGTGGCGGTTCCACCGATAGAGTTGCGCTGACGGTTTGGTCGCGGGCTTATGCGTTGCCGCCACGATGAGCCCGCGGTCGATGAGCTGCTTGCGTATCTTTTGCGCGGTGAACGGTCGGTCGAAGACGACCTCGTACGTTCTTCGTATTTCGGCGAGCGTGAAGCGCGGTGGCATGAGATCGAAGCCAACGTCGCGCCGCGGATCATCGAGGGTACGACAGAGTCTGCGGTAGGCCGCCGTGATGATTTTGTCGTGGTCGAACGCGAGACGCACGACGGGAGAACCCTTGCGTGCTCGAGAAGGGAGCTCGCCGGGCGCAGGGACTTTCTCGATGCCGAGCGAGCGCAGCGGATGAAATGCAGCTTCCTCGGCGTCGTCGCCTGCTACGGCAGACACCTCCGCGACGAGGTACGTGATCCATGCGATGGTCACCGTGTGACCGCGAGGATCGCGCCCCGGCTCACCGAACGCGCCGAGCTGTTCGAGCCTCACGCCGCTCAGGCCGGTCTCTTCGTGGAGCTCGCGAGCCGCAGCGCGCTCGAGCGCTTCGTTCTCGTTGACGAAACCACCGGGCAGCGCCCAGAGACCACGAAACGGGTCCTTCTTTCGGCGGATCAGGAGCACGGCGACGTCGTCGTGCCGCATGGTGAACGCGACCACGTCGCACGTTACCGAGGGCCGCGGGAATGGATACGAGAAAGACACACCGCGAGAGATATCCTGAAGATTCGCGCCGTCAACCGCCGTAACGCGTTTTATGTGCTTTCGCCCCGCATGGATCCGATAGCGGAGGCGTCCGTCGCCGTGTCCACGCGATCGAGCCAGCCCGTGAGCGAGGGCCGCATGGCGATTTGCTGCGCCTGCGGCTTCGTGAGCGGCGTCCTCAAAGAATGCAGCGGCGCGAAGATGGCGATGTCTGCGAGAGAAAGTTTCTCGGCGTCGCCCCAGAAGCCAGCTTTGGGTGCGAGCCTTTCGAGGTGATCGAGCAGCCGGTGAAAGTCGTCCCAAAAGAGGCTCTCGCCAGCACGAAGCTCCCGCTCGAGCGACCGGATCATGGTCCTTCGAATTTTCGGAGCAACCATCGTGCGCACGAACCAGGGAGTGTCCTTGAAGAACGCGTCCCGAGCGATGGGCCAGTTGCGATCGTCCACCCATCGTGCCGCGATGACGAACGTCGCGAGCGAGCGGTCGGCCCAATCTTCCCAGAGCCATGCCTCGGCCCGGCCTCGCGCATCGCTTGGCAGAAGCACGCCCGGCGCAAGCTCGTCGAGGGTCTCGAGAATTCGAGTCGAGTCGCATACGGGTCTTCCATCCACGAGAAGGATGGGGATTTGAGCCGCTGGGTTCAGCGAACGGAAATGGTAAGGCAAGCCAAATCGCGACGTGTACGAGAGGCCGCACGCATGCAGAGCGCGGCGAGCCTTCAAACAGAAAGGCGAGTAGCTCTCGACGCGAGGAATCGTGGTGAGGCGGAACTCACAGAGCACCAAGGAGGCGCGGTTCGTTGCGAAAGCATCTTTCATGGGAAGAGGATGCTCTTTCGTGATGTCAGCCTTATGTCAACTATATTGGCTGCAGAACGATGCGTCGCACCGAACGCCTCTTTGCCCTCGCCGAAGTTCTTCGCGGGCGCCGTACGGGCATCACGGCAGAAGCTCTCGCCGAGCGCTTCGGCGTCACGGTGCGGACGATCTACCGCGATCTCGACGCACTCCGTGACGCCCACATGCCGCTCGCGGCCGAGCGCGGTCGCGGCGGAGGCTACGCACTCGATAAGAGCTATAGCCTGCCCCCCGTTAATTTCACCGCGCGCGAAGCAGCCGTGCTCGTCGCGCTCGGGCGCCACGCCGTCGACATGCGCCTCGTGCCCTTCGAGGAAACGCTCGAGAGCGCGCTCGACAAGGTGCGTGCTGCACTGTCGACGTCCGCGCAACGTGAGCTCGTCGATCGCCTGAAGGAGCTGAAGTTTTTCGGCATCCCCCAACACCCGAGCAAGAAGGCCGTGCGTGCCGCGCTCGAGCGCGCATGGTTCGAGCAGCAGCCGCTTCGCATCACCTACGTCGACAGCCAGTCGATCCAAACGACGCGCGACATCCGCATCGAGTCCGTCGTCATGGATCGCCATGACACACGCGTTCATGCGCTCGATCTCGGACGAGGAGATCGGCGCACCTTCCGGCTCGACCGCATTGCGAAAGCCGTGGTCATTACTCAGTCCTTCGTGTCCTCGGTCAACGCAGCAACGTAGGGTTTGTATAGGAATTGGCGATCGCGCAACTTTCCGGTTGCTTCCGTCAGAATGCCGAGCCCCATCAAACGTTTGACGGCATCTGCAACGGTCGGGTGTGCAAGCTGCAACTGCTTCGCCGCCGAAGGAATCGAAATCACGGCGTAACGCTTGACGAGTTCATAGAGTTTGAGCGCAGACGCAGACCCTTTCCCGCTGGTCGAGAGCACGCGCTCGCGATCGCGTTCGAAGAGTTGCGCAACCGTTCGAGCCGTCTTCGTCGCCTGCACCGAAACGGATGCAACGCCATCAAGATAAAAGTGCATCCACCCCTCCCAGTCTCCGTGGGTTCGCAAGCGCTGGAGACGATCGTAATACTCTTGGCGGTGAGCCTTGAAATGAAGGCTCACGTAGAGGAGGGGTTGCGCGAGCACCTGCTCCGCTACCAAAACGAGCGTGATGAGCAAGCGCCCCACGCGACCGTTGCCGTCAAGGAACGGATGGATCGTTTCGAATTGGGCGTGAGCAATCCCCGCTTTCAGCACTGGCGGCGTTCGGCACGTCTCGTCGTTGAGAAACCTATCGAGATTCGACAGCGCGTCTCCCACGGCATGAGGAGGTGGAGGGACGTATCTTGCGTTGCCCGGTCGCGAACCGCCGATCCAATTTTGCGTTCGCCGAACCTCCCCCGGCGCCTTGTCACCGCCTCGAGTTCCTGCGACGAGTGCGCGATGCACCTCGCAGAGCAGACGCGTGCATAGGGGAAGTGTCTTTAACAGCTCGAGGCCGCACGTCATCGCTCGCACGTAGCTCGAGACTTCCTGCACGTCCGAGATCGGAACACCTGGAACGGCTTCATTTTCGAACGCCAGGAGATCCGAGAGAGACGACTGCGTGCCCTCGATCTGGCTCGAAAGCACGGCCTCCTTCCGGATGTACATGTAGAGAAACAGTTGCGGGTCAGGGAGAAGCTGCGCCAATCCGTCCAAGCGACCTACCGCGAGCGTTGCGCGCTCGATCGCGTCCTGCATGGCTGTGTCAACGTTCAGTGGCGGATGCGGCGGAAGCTTCGCTGGAAAAAAAGCTCGATAAGGCTCCGCACCTGGCTGCGTGACGAACTGCCCAGCTCGGTGGCTCATAAAGGATCCTTTCATAGGGCCGGAGACTAAGAAAAGATACGCGCGATTGTTTTATTAGTGGGATGCGCTGTTAAACGTTCCTTACCTAGTGACTACTTAGAGCGTGTTCTACAGCCGTTGCGAGCGAATCGAGGCTAGGGCGGAGCGCGAGGAACTCGCGCAAGCGTACTTGTTGTACGTGCGCAGGCACCGCAGCGCCCAACCGACGAATCGATTCGCGCAGCAGGTTGTAGAACTCGCTCTCAGCCGAGCCGCCTGGCAAGCTCGTGGATCGCTTCGGGGGTTGCGGCATCCCTGAAGAGTTGGGGCAGAAACGACGGCGAGATCGGTAGCTCCGATGACAGGCGCGAGAGGCTCTCGGCTTGCACGCGCTCGCGCATGGCTCGCGCGCGTGCCGACGCGAAGACGACGTTCGACGGCGAACTCCGTTCGACGGGTGCGCCGGTGTCTTCGAGTGCCTTTCGTTCCTCCCTCGAAAAAAGCGGAGGCAAAACGCTGTTGACGACGACTTTGCCGATGGGCAATTCGAGCTCGACGTCGATGGCTCGCGCGAGCTCGATGGTCTCCGTGATGGCCATCTCCTCCGGTAGCGTGACGAGGACGACGGCGCATTGTTTCGGATCCTGAAAGAGTTTCCATGCGCGCTCGGCGTCGCGGCGAAGGACGCCCGGCGGGACCACATCGAGGATCACCTTTGGTACGCGAAGCATGTCGAGGCCGTGTCCCGTTGCGGGTGCATCGAGGACGACGACGTCGTAAACGGGACTCTCGTCCGCACGCGTCTCGGTGGTGTGCCACCACGCCTTGCCGAGCATCGTCCATTCCTGCATGCCGGGCACGGCGCGGAAAAACGCGCGCACGTACTTGTTGTCGAAGAGCAGCTTGAACAGCGTCTCCGAGCGGAGCGCCATCATTCCGTATTCGTGCAGCGCATTCTCCGGATCCATGTTGACGGCCCAGACGTTCGGCGCCACGGGCACCACGTCCGAGCCGATGGGGGCCGCGCCGAGCATCGTCGACAGGCGCTCCTTTGCGTTGCACATGCAGACGAGCACGCGCTTGCCTTTGTTGGCGAGCGCCACGGCCTCGGCGGCACACACGGTTGTCTTGCCAACACCGCCTTTGCCCGTGACGATGAGAAAGCGCTTCGTTTCGAGTCCCGCCGGGTGAGCCGAGTGAATTGTCCGCTGGCTTTTTCGGGGCTCGGAAGCCGACATCAAGGCCCCTCATAGCATGCTCCGTCGTGCATCGAGACCGGGCTTGCGCGGCGCGGCGCGTGCTAGATCCGGGACGTGCTGCGCCTTCTTCCGCTCGGTGGTCTCGGTGAGGTCGGCATGAATTGCATGGCCCTCGAGCAGCATGGAGAAGTGCTGCTCATCGACTGCGGCGTGAGCTTCGACCATCGCGGCCTCGGCGTCGACGTGGTCCATCCGGATTTTTCCTCGCTCGACACGTTCGGCGCGCGCGTCGTTGGGGTCGTCATCACGCACGGCCACGAAGATCACATTGGCGCGCTGCCGTATTTGCTAAATCGCTACGACGTCCCGATTTGGGCGCCGCCGTACGCGATCGGCCTCATCGAAGAGCGTTTGAGAGAGCACAGGGTGCTCGCCTACGCGCGCATTCGTCCGTCGCATCCGCGTGAGTCCTTCGAGGTTGGTTCGTTCTCCGTCGAACCGATTCGCGTCACGCACTCGATCGCGGACGCCACCGCACTTGCGATCGAAACCAACGCCGGCACCGTCGTGCACACCGGCGATTTCAAGATCGACGACACTCCGACCGACGGCGAGCACTTCGATGCAGAGCGCTTGCGCGAGCTAGGCGACCGCGGAGTCCTACTTTTGATGAGCGACTCGACGAACATCGATATCGCAGGCCCCGCGGGCAGCGAGATGGGCGTTGGCGATGCGCTCGAGGGTCTCGTCGCGAGCGCGAAGAGCGCAGTCGTCGTCGCCATGTTCGCGTCGAACGTGCACCGGCTCCGGCTCCTCGGCGACATCGCGATACGCCACGGTAGGAAGATCGTCGTCCTCGGTCGGGGCGTCGGCACGCACACCCGCGTGGCCCGCCGCACGGGCTACTTGCCGTGGCCCGACCATCTCGTCTGTCCGGAGACGATGGCACCCGAGCTCCCGCGCTCCAAGGTGCTCGGGATTGCCACCGGTTCGCAAGGCGAGGCGCGTGCTGCTCTCGCGCGCCTCGCGCGCGGAGAGCATCCCACGTTCGAGATCGCTCCGGGCGATCGCGTCGTCCTCTCTTCCCGCACCATCCCGGGCAACGAGCCCGAGGTTCAAGCGATCGTCGATCTTCTGATCCGGCGAGGGTGCGACGTGCACTCGCGGATCACCGACGAGAACGTTCACGTCAGCGGCCACGCGCATCGGATCGAGCAGCGGCGCATGATCGAGCTCGTTCGGCCGACGAACTTCGTGCCCGTGCACGGCACCCTCCACCACCTCACGCGCCACGCTGCGCTCGCTCGCGAAGTCGGTGTCCCGAACGTTGCCGTGATCGACGATGGCACGGTTGCCGAGATCACCAGCCATGGCATCGCGATCCGCGAAAGAGTCGCAACGGGTCGCGTTCACGTCTATGCGGGGCACGAGCTCGGGCCTGACGTCCTGCGGGCGCGTATGTTCTTGGCCGAACAGGGGGTCGCGTCGTGCCTCATCGTGGTGGATGCGGCCGGCTCAGTGCACGCCGTTGACGTGAAGACCCGCGGCGTCGTGGATGAAGCGTGCTTCGGACGCGAAATCGAAGAGGCGAAAGGTGCCGTTCGGCGCGCGATCCTCGAGCTTGACGTAGATGCAGAGGACGAGAAAATGGCGGATCATGCGCGGCTCGCGATTCGGCACACGTTCTGGAAATCTCGAGGCATCAAACCCATGACCATCGTGCACGTTCATCGTCTCGGGCAAGCATGAGCGACGATAGACATCCGCGGGCGGGCGCTTACGCCGTGAAGAAGCTCCGCGAGCTCGACGCCGTGCTCGTCGAAACCATCCCGCGCGTCCGAGATCACGCCGATGACGAAGCCATCCACGATCTTCGTGTGGCCATCCGCCGGCTCCGGACGATGCTCAAGATGACGCGTTCGCTCTTCGGCAGATGGCACTCGGATGTCGTGAGGCGCGCGTTCACCGACGTCATGCGCGCAACCGGTGAGTTGCGTGACGAAGAAGTGCTCGAAGAGACCCTTGCCGACGCCGCGGACGATCCGTCCTTCTCGCACTGGGTGAAGAGTCGCAGCGCACGGGAGAAGAAGCTTCGCCACGCCGTTGGCGTGCGCATCGAGCGCGGCGAGCTCGATCGAGCGCGCCTGCTCCTGAAGGCCATGCTCGTCTTCCACGTGGATCCCGGACGAGATCTCGATCTGTCGCGTTTCGCTCGGCGCACGGTCGAGAAGGCGCGCCGCGTCGTCGAAAAGCGAAGGGACGTCGAGGTTGCCGACGTGCTCGGATTGCACGAGCTTCGCATCGCTTACAAAGAGCTGCGTTACGCCATCGAGTTGCTCGCTGAAGCGTTGCCGCTCGACGCGCGCGCCATGCTGGAGCCGTCGGTCGTCTTCCAAAAGCGGCTCGGTGAGATCCACGACGTCGATGCGGCGATTGAAACCGTGACGAGTGCCCGCCATCTCAAGCCGCAGGTCAAGGACAACGCGCTCTCCACGCTCCAACAAACCCGAGCCAAACGCGTTGCCAAGTACCTCCGGGAGCTCGATCCGCTCGGATCTGCTGCTCAGCAGGTAAGCGAAAGCGGGAGAGCCGGACCGCAACAAGAGGAAGCGCTGGAAAAGGCACTGGGTGAGGTTGACGCGTCGACCAAAGAATCGCTCTCAAGTTGACACACGCTTGACCCACCTAGACCTGGTGCAAGATACTTGTTTTGCCTCGTTTCGGTTCCCTGCGGGACCTGTGCGATCGCGGAGGCTCGATTGATTACGTGTCCCAAGTGCAGCAAGGACAATCAGGATCACTACAAATTTTGCTTGGGATGTGGCGCCGAGCTGCCCCGCGACGTGGGCCCTAAGCCGTTCGTCCCGCAGACACCCATCCCCACGAGGCTGCCGACGCAACCTCCGATGGTCCCCGTTGTTCCGCCGCCGCCGCCGGTCCCGAACGTGGTCCCGGCCCCGGTAAACGTCGCGCCGCCGGAACCGAACGAGGTTGCGGCCCGGACGCCGTTCGCACCGGAGATTTCTTCGGTGTGCCAATGCCCGCAGTGCGGTCACACGAATGCGACATCGAATTTGTTTTGCAGCGGGTGTGGTTTCCGGCTCGAACAGGCCGCTCCTCGGTCCGTTCGGCAGCCCGCGGTCGCGGCCCCGAGCACGCCTGGGTCGATCGTCCTGACGGCACTGCGAGCGGACGGAACCGAGGCTGCCACGTATGCGCTGCCAACGGCGACGATGACCGTCGGTCGCGAGACGGGTGCCATCTTCGCCGGTGACAGCTATCTCTCGCCGCGCCATGCAACGTTCACGCAGACGGCAAGCCGCGTCACGATTCGAGACGAAGGCTCGCTCAACGGCGTCTACAAGAAATTGGTTCGCGATGCCCCGGTCGAACTGAAACCGAATGACGTCTTTCGTATCGGCCAAGAGATCATCAAGTACGAGGCACTCACGCCGCAGGCGCCTTCGCCGGACGGTGTCGAGCGACTCGGCTCGCCCGCGACGGGCTATGTCGGTCGCATTGCGCTCGTCATTGGTCGCGACGTGACGGGCAACGCATTTCCAGTTCCGGAAACCGGCGTGCATCTCGGTCGCGAGCGCGGCGACGTCCTCTTCCCCGAAGATGGTTATGTCTCGGGCCTGCACTGCCGGCTGTCATGGGAAGATGGCCGGCTGATGCTGACCGATCTCGGAAGCTCGAACGGTTCGTTCCTGCGTCTTCGCGAGGAAACGGAGATCAGGTCGGGCGACATTCTTTTGATGGGGCAGCAGTTGTTCCGCGTCGCAATCTGAGAGCATGTCTCCCAGCCTGCTGCGCGCCGCGATGCCTTCGTTGGGCCCTGCGGTGCCTGCGCACGTACAACAACGTACGCTTACGCGGGCTCCTCGGGCCCGCCTTGGCCTCGCGTCGCTCGCGACGGCTGGTAGACATGCTCTGAGATTTGCAAGGGGGGACCAATGACGACGTCTCTGAGAACGATTCGCGTTGTCGCTGCGGTGGTCGAGCGGGAGGGTCGTTATCTCATCACGCAGCGGCGCGCGGGTGCCGTGCTCCCGTGGATGTGGGAATTTCCAGGCGGGCGCGTTGAGCCGGGCGAGACCGATCAAGAAGCACTCAAGCGCGAACTATTGCACCGGCTCGGCGTCGAGATCGACGTTGGCAAACTCATCTCGTGCGTGAATCACCCGTATGAGCATTACGCTGTCGACTTGTTCCTTTACGAGTGCACGCTCGTGACAGAGAACCTCGAGCCGCGCGCGGTCAACGCATTCACATGGGTCACAAGCGAGCAGTTCGATCGGTACACGTTCACGCCCGCCGACGAAGCGTCGATGAACAAGTTGCTCGATATTGGTTAGGCGAGGGAGGCGAGCGACAACCAAGCCCACCAGAGGCCGATGCCGAGTGAGGCTACGGCACTTACGCCGACGAGGATGGGCAGCGCGCGCGCCGAGCGAGTGATGCGAGCGAGCGGCCAGCCCAAAACTCCTGCGAGCGCCGACATGCCCACGGCCGCACCGAACGCGTAGATCGCGATGAACGACAGCGCGAACGCCGCTGACGGCACGCGCGCCGCGATGAGCGCGGCGAGCGCGCCGCTGCCCGCGAGGCCGTGAATGAGACCGATGGCAAACGGCAGGCGCGCGAGCGACCAGCGTCCGACGTGCACGTGATCATCCTCGCGCGCCGCGTGCACGTGAGCACGTGTGCCGTGACGATGCGCGACAGGGGCACCCGATGCGCCGAGACGAGCTTGCAGAAGACCGCGAACGCCAAGGACGATGAGTACGATCGCGACGACGAGCTCGAACGCATCACTGGCGAGCGCCGGAAGTTCAGCGCGAAAGAGCGCAAGTGCGCCTCCGAACGCGATGAGCATCACACCGTGCCCCGCACCCCACGCAGCCGCATAGCGAACGGTGGTGAGCGCGTTCTTCTCACCTGCGACGAGCGTTGAGACCGCAGCGAGATGATCCGGCTCGAGAGCGTGCCGAAGGCCGCTCACGAAACCAACGGCACAAGCTGTGAGCGCTGCAAGCATCCCCGCGACCTGTAGCACGAATTTTCAGGATCGTGCTACCTGCCAGGACACGACAAGCGCGTTACCGTTTGCTGTATTGGAAGCGCTTTCGAGCGCCCGGCTGACCGTACTTCTTGCGCTCCTTCTTGCGCGCGTCGCGCGTGAGGAAGCCGGCGCGCTTGATGACCGAGCGGCGCTCTGGATCCATGACGATGAGGGCGCGCGAGATCCCGTGACGCATGGCCTCGGCTTGGGCTGAGTGGCCGCCACCTTTGACCGTGGCCCACACGTCGAACTGGTCAGTTGCTTCGAGCAGCTCGAGGGCCTGCTTCATGACCATGATCGACGTTTCGCGCTCGAAGTACTGGTCCGCCGGCTTGTCATTCACGGTGACCTCGCCGGTGCCAGGGGAAACCCAGACACGAGCGATGGCTGTCTTGCGTTTGCCGGTCGCGTAGGTGCGGTTGGTCGCGGTGCTCATCTTCGTCCTTACTTGATCTCGAGAACCTGGGGCTTCTGCGCCGCATGCGGATGATCCGGCGTTGCGTAGACCTTCAATTTGGTGAACATCGCGCGGCCGAGAACGTTCTTCGGGAGCATCCCTTTGACGGCCTTCTCTACCGGGAAAACCGGTTTGCGCGCCATGATGCGGCGAACGCTCTCTTGCTTGAGGCCGCCAGGAATGCCCGAGTGATGCGAGTACAGTTTCTGATCGAGCTTGTTGCCGGTGAGTTTGATTTTGTCCGCGTTCACGACGATGACGAAATCACCCACGTCGACGTGAGGAGAAAACGTTGGCTTGTGTTTGCCGCGGATGACGTGGGCGACTGCGCTTGCCAAGCGGCCGAGCGATTTGCCCGTTGCATCCACGACCCACCATGCGCGGCTTGCGTCCGCCTGTTCCTTCGTGGCCACGAAGCCCTTGTTCGGGTTGCGACGAGCGATGGGAGTTGGTTTCTCGGCGGCGGCCTCTGGCGTTGCCATGACATTTCCTCTGTGAATCGCAGACACGGAAACAGGTAGCGTGCCGCGGCGAGCGGCAAGGGGGGCGAGAACGTACGAGGACCGTCGCGATTCGTCAAGATGAGAACGGTTGGACTGCTCTCAAGTTATCGTAAAGCAGTCAGAGTTCGATTTGCGTGCCGAGCTCGATGACGCGGTTCGGCGGAATCGAGAAGAAGGCATTTGCTGGGCGCGCGTTGCGGCTCATGAACGAAAAGAGGGCCTTTCGCCACTTTGCCATGCCGCGCCGATCCGTGATGAGCAACGTTTCGCGACCGAGGAAGAAGGTCGTGTCTGCCGTATGCGTCTCGAGACCCGCAGCTCGGCACCGCCGCATGAGATCGATGACGTTCGGTGTCTGCATGAAGCCGTAGGCCGCGATGACTTGGAAGAAGCCTTGGCCAAGATCGGCGATGCGCTCGATGCGACCGCTCTCGGTGATCTCCGGCACGTGCCACGTTTGAATAGACAGAAGCACGACTTGCTCGTGCAAGACTTTATTGTGCTTGAAGTGGTGAAGCATCGCCGGCGGGGCGCCATCGGGATTCGACGTCATGAAGATCGCCGTGCCCCTCACGCGCTGTGGCTTGGTCTGGGCGAGGTCTTCGAGAAAGACGCTGATCGGCAATGTGGCCGCGCGGACGAATTCGCCGAGGCGGGCTCTGCCCCGGTGCCACGTCGTCATGAGCGTGAAGATGCCGAGACCCACGGCAAGCGGAAACCAGCCGCCCTCGGAAACCTTGTCCACGTTCGCGGTGAAGAACGACAGGTCGACAAAAAGAAAGCAGACGACGAGACCCATCGACCAAAACCTGCTCCAGCCCCAGCGACGCGCGACGCCGTAAAAGAGCAGACTCGTGATGCTCATCGTGCCGGTCACGGCAATGCCGTACGCCGCGGCGAGTTTTGAAGACTCTTGCAGCGTGAGCACGAGCGCCGAGCACGCGATCATCAGGCCCGAGTTGATCTCCGGAATATAGATCTGGCCTTCGGCAGTGCCCGACGTGTGCTTGATGGTGACGCGCGGCCAGTAGCCGAGTTGAACGGCTTGCTGGGTCATCGAGAACGCGCCGGAGATGAGCGCTTGTGACGCGACGATGGTGGCGAGTGTTGCGATGGCGACGAGCGGGTAGCGCCAGACGCCCGAGACCATGTCGAAAAACGGGTTGTCGGCGGCGCCGCGCTCGATGAGGAGCGAGGCCTGACCGAAGTAACAGAGGATGAGCGCCGGATAGACGACGCAAAACCAGGCCGCGCGAATGGGTTTACGACCGAAGTGGCCCATGTCCGCGTAAAGCGCCTCGCCGCCCGTGATGCAGAGGACGACCGCGCCGAGGATGAGAAAACCATGCACTCCGTGCGCGGCGAAGAATTGGATCGCGTACGTGGGGCTGACGGCGGCGAGCACGCTCGGATGCTTGATGATCCAAGAGAGGCCGATTCCGCCGATCGTCAGAAGCCAGACGAGCATCGTGGGTCCGAACACCGCGCCCACCCCCGCCGTCCCTCGCCGCTGCGCGAGAAACAGCATGATCAGGATCACGACGGTGAGCGCGACGATGAACGTCCTAGATGCGAGGATCCCAGATGCGCCGCCCGCGCCGAGACCTTCGACGGCGCTGAGTACGCTGATGGCCGGCGTGATGACTCCGTCGCCGTAGAGGAGCGCGGCGCCGAAGAGGCCGAGCATCACGTAAGTGCGAACGGACCGCGTCTCCTTGCCGACCTTGGGCTTGAGCAGCGCGAGCAGTGCGAGGATGCCGCCTTCGCCATGGTTGTCTGCACGCATGACGAATATCATGTATTTTACAACAATAACGAGCGTGAGCGACCAGAAGACGAGTGAGACGACGCCGAGCACGTTCGCCGGAGTGACGGGCACGCCGTGCTCGCCGGAGAAGCATTCCTTCAGCGAGTAGAGCGGCGATGTACCGATGTCGCCGTAGACGACACCGAGTGCGGCGAGCGACAACTTCGACAGATCACCCAACCCATGAATCTGTGGGGCGTGGGTGACTTCCCCGGCTTGCGCTGGCGCAGAGCTCATGAAGCAACGGCTCACGTTAGCCCACCATCCGGCGGGCGTGCAACGAGGCTGCGTGCTATGCGACTCGGGCAGGATGAGCCAGAACGCTTCCAACACGCGAGGCGACGTCCGCGAAGACGCGCTCGAGAAGCGCTCCAGCGTGGTGCGCTCGGTGCTGGTCATCCTCGCTCTCGGCGCCGGTTTCATCGTCGTTCCGCGCGTGATGCATGGCTACGTGAACCGAGGTCCCGCGGAAGATGCGCCGGACTTTACGGCCGTCGTGGTCGCCAACGCTCCGGACGGTCAGAAATCGCTGAACCTCGCGGCGCTGCGCGGCCACCCGGTGCTGCTCGATTTCTGGGCCACGTGGTGCCCTCCGTGCCAGGCCGAACTACCCATCATGAACGGGCTCGCTGCACGCTTCAAGGACAAGGGGCTCGTCGTCGTCGGCGTCAATACGAGCGACGAGGAAGGCCTTGCCGCGCCTCTCGTTGCTCGGCGCAACATCGGCTTCCCCATTGTGTATGACCGTGGCGACGCCATCGCGAGCAAGTACGGCGTGAACAATCTTCCAACGCTCGTCCTGGTATCGAAAGAAGGAAAGATCGTCGCCGTCCGTCGCGGCGTCACCAGCGACTCCGACCTCGAACGTCTGATCCGACGAGAGCTTTAGGCCCGTGCACGCATCGGTAGGAAGAAGCGCGCCCCGGTGAGATCGTTGACGCCGCAATAGAGGTCGGCGTCGAACGTTTCCTTCAGCGTGCTCCATGTCATGACTTCGTCGACGCGTCCTTGCGCGATGACGCGCCCATCTTTCATGAGCACGACGCGATCGGCGAACTGCGCGGCGACGTTGAGATCGTGCATGACGACGAGGCACGCGAGCGCGCGCTCCTTCACCTCGGTTGCGAGGAGCTCGTAGAGATCCATCTGGTGGCGCACGTCGAGAAACGCGCCCGGCTCGTCGAGCAAGAGCACCTTTGGTTCCTGCGCGAGCGCGCGTGCAATGGCGACGCGTTTCTGCTCGCCGCCCGAGAGCGCGTGAGCGGGTCTGTCTGCGAGCGCGGTGAGGTCGCATCGAACGATGGCGTCTTCGACAACGGTGGCGTCCTTGTCACCAAGGATCATCCATGCACCTTGGTGAGGTGCTCGTCCCATGGTCACCACTTGTCGCACGGTGAAGCCGAGGGCGTGTTGCTGCATTTGTTCGACGACGGCGAGCGAACGCGCCACGCTGGCTTTTCTGCGCGAAGAGGCGCCCGCGCAGAGCGGTTCGTCGAGCAGGAGTACCGTGCCGCGCGCCGGCGGAAGCAACCCCGACGCCACGCGAACGAGCGTGGTCTTGCCCGCGCCGTTCGGACCGAGCACGCACACGAGCTCCCCTGCGCGCACGGCAAGATCGACGTCGCGCAGTTGCGCGCGCTCGTCCTTCACGGCGCCGTAGGAGGCCGTGACGTTTCGAAAGGCGAGGCAGGCACGCGGGTGCAAACTCAGAGACTCGTCGATAGCACGCCACCCTTGACGCGATGACGACCTCCGTCTCTTCTTCTCCTGCCCGTGCGCCGATGAAGCTTGGCGCGCTTGCGCAGCCTTGGTTCGACGACGAGCGACCAGTTCGATGCGAGCTCGACGCCCTTTCACGCTCGTAGCTTCCCGTTTAAAGCGATTCGGCGGCAAAAAGTGACAGGAGCAGAAATCGCGTGCACTATCGATTTTTGTGCGCTAACGTAAATGTTTTACGTGGAAAACAAGCCTCAGCCCGATAGCGCGGATTTGTCCGCAGGTGATGTTGTCGCAGATCAGCCGCGGCGCGTCATCAAGCGGTACTCGAACCGCAAGCTATACGACACGAAGGACAGCCGCTACGTCACGCTTCTGCAGATCGCGGAGATGATTCGCACGGGTGAGGAAGTGCAGATCATCGACAACAACACGAAAGACGATCTCACCGAGGTTACTCTCGCGCAGATCATCTACGAAGAGCAGAAGCAGAAGACATCCACGCGCCGTAGCGTGCCGCTCCAGGCGTTGAAGGAGCTTATCCACCAGCGCACCGAAAAGGTGCTCAGCGATTTGCGCGAAGGTCCGATCGGCCGCCTCATCCCCGGTGCAAAGTCGGGTGAGCCAACGGTTCCGCCGGTCTCCGCGGCGGAAGAAGAAGCGACCGAGGAGACCGCACCGTCCGCAGCCGCGGCGGCTTTGAAGCCGAGCCTCGTGGATCAGGCGAAGGAAACGCTCGAAGACTGGCAGCAAAGGATCGACGAGCGCGTGAAAGCCATCGTCCCAGGCATTCTGCCGTGGCAACAGCTACAGCAGCTACAGCATGAGGTTAGCCGTCTCAACGCACGCGTCGACGAGCTCGAAGAGCAACTAAAGTCGCACGAGAAGCGCCCATAGCTTATTTAAACCGCTTTCAAGTTGACGCGAGGTTTGGAACCCCTCGTAGGTTGCTCCCGTCGTCTTTTGGTCGATTTGCGTCGCATCGCTTCGTTGCTCCCCCTCGAGCTGCACAAGCAGCTCTCGTCGGAGCGCCTCGCGCTGCTGGCTTCGCGGTGCGACGCCGTGTGCGTGTGCTACTTGCACACGCACCTTGCAACTCGGCCAAAATACTCGGTCCACAACCTTCAGCGGACCGGAACAGCCTTCCCAGCCCGCGCGCAGGAAGGGCCACGGAGGTCCCGCCGAAGGCGCCGGCGATGCCGGGATCGCGTCAAATCGAAAGCGGTCGACGTTTGGAATATGGTCCTTAGCCTCTCTGTTGGTCCTCCACAGAAAGGCGACTGTACGCGCCCATGAGCTCCAGCGTCGTAGACAAAAAGAAGCAGGTTGACGTTTTCGCCGAGGAGGCGGTCGGCCATCTTGACGCGCTCTACAGCGTCGCATGCAAGCTCACGCGTAATCCCACGCACGCCGAAGATTTGGTGCAAGACACGCTGCTCAAAGCCATGCGGGCGCGCGACCAGTTCCACGCTGGCACGAACCTCAAAGCGTGGCTTTTTCGCATTCTCACGAACACGTTCATCAACAAGTATCGTCGCGGCGGGCTCGAACGATCCATCCTCGAGGGTCCTGACGCCGATCCGCTCGTCGACGGTTGGGTGAGCGCGTCCACCATGCGGCAGCTTCGGGACCCTGAGCAGCAGGCGCTCTTGCCCATCGTCGAGGGCGAAGTGCAGCGTGCGCTCGATGCGCTGCCAACCGAGTTCAAGCTTGCGGTGATTCTCTGCGACGTCGAAGAGTTCAGCTACGAAGAGATTGCGCAGATCATGGGCTGCCCCGTTGGCACCGTGATGAGCCGCCTTCACCGCGGACGAAAACTTCTTCAGCGTTCCCTCTACAATCATGCTCTCGCCCTCGGTATCGTAAAAGGCGAGCCCGTGGCCGAAGCGAAGATCGAAACGAAACAAGACCAACGCCCCGCAGATCTCGCAGCGTTCCGTGCGCGAAAGCGGGGAGTGGCGTAGTCATGATTCTCGATGGCTGTAAAGCAACTGTTCGCTTGCTCGAACCGCTTCTCGATGGCGCGCTCGATCCTGTGAAGACCCTCGAAGTCGAGGATCACGTTGCAGCGTGTGAAGTTTGCCGCGAACGGTTCGCATTGGATCGCGCGATGCGCGGCTCGTTGAAGAAGAGCGTTCGTGTGGAAGCTCCGAGTGATGTGCGTGCTCGCATGCTTGCCGCTCTTGCGGGGGAGAGCGTGCGTGAGCAGGAGCGAATGCAACATCCCGCAGAGGAGGCGCCGTTCGCGCTCGTTGCAGGCGCCGAGAAGAGTTCGCATGAGGCACGGTCCGATCGCGGCATGCTTCGCCATTGGCGCACGGTGCTTCCGCTCGCCAGCGCCGCGGCGCTCGCACTCGCGTGGGCTTCGGCGGCGAAGCAGCCTGTCCTTCAGGGATCCACGGACGTGATGCGCGCGGGCTTTGGCAACGACGAGCTGCTTCGCGATTTCGTCGCGCAGCACTCGCGTCCGCTCCCGCCCGAGCAAACCGATCCCACGCAGGTGCAGAAACTCGAACGTTACGTCGGCGTGCCCGTGCACGTCCCTCACTTCACGCAAGCGCAGAACGCGCATTTCGTCGGCGGGCGGCTCGTTCCCCTGCACGGTGGCGAGCGCGCTGCCATGCTCCAGTACGAACTTCAGCAAGGGAGCAGCGTCCAGCGCGTGACGATTTTCGTGTATAATCCACGTAACGTGCAGGTGAGCGGAGCGTACCTTGCGCCGCGCGCCGTCGGCACCACCGAGGTCCGCGTGGGGCAAACGGATGGCTACTCGGTTGCGGTAACGCAGCAAGGCGGTGTGGGTTACACCATCGCGAGCGATCTCGATCCCGAGAGCAGCGCGATGCTCATTGCCTCCGCCCACCGCGACTGAAAACGCGTTTTTTCTAGCTAACACGAGCTGACTTGCTTCGGGCGAAAGGGGCACAGTAGGCTGCGACGTAGCGAGGGAATTTCGCATGCGCTTCGTTTACGTCATGGACCCGATGGATCGTGTTCTTCCAGACAAGGATACGACCTTTGCGTTCCAACGAGCCGCGCAAGCACGTGGCCATGTGGCTCTGCACTGCGAGCCGCGCGATCTGTTCGTGAAGGATGGCGAGGTTTGGGCGCGCACGCGCCGCCTTGTCGTGAGCAATACGGCTCCCCACGCCGTGTTCGGCGCCAACGAGGATGTCCGGCTTGCGGATGTCGATGCTGTCTTGATCCGCAAAGATCCGCCGTTCGACGCGCTCTATTTGTACGCGACCCAGCTACTCGAG
This sequence comes from Polyangiaceae bacterium, assembly GCA_009781005.1. Classification (GTDB taxonomy): domain Bacteria; phylum Myxococcota_A; class Polyangia; order Polyangiales; family Polyangiaceae; genus Labilithrix. The sequence goes on from WQYX01000001.1 coordinate 78,687, forward strand.
CTCGCGCGCGACAAGACTGTCATCATGAACGATCCGCGCGGGCTACGCGACAGCAACGAAAAGCTTTACACGCTTCATTTCAAGAAATGGATGCCGCGTACGCTCGTGTCTTCGAACGAAGAGCAGTTGCTCTCCTTCTTGAAGAATGACATCGACGGTCATGGTGTCGTAAAGCCCCTCGATCTTGCTGGCGGAAGCGGCGTGATGATGCTCGCTCCGGGCGACAAAAACACGCGCTCGATCCTCCAGCTTCTCTCAGATGATGGACGGCGTCTCGTGATGCTGCAGGAGTTTCTTCCCGACGTCGTTCGCGGTGACAAACGCATGCTCTTGCTGGATGGGCAGATCCTCGGCGCCATCAACCGCGTCCCGCGCTCCGACGATCTTCGCTCGAACATCCACGTAGGCGGAAGTGTTGAGCCGTGCGCTGTCACCGATCATGAGCGCGCCATGGTTTCTGATATTGCTCCGCGCTTGGTGCGCGACGGTCTCGTGTTCGTGGGCCTCGACGTCATTGGTGGCAAGCTCACCGAGGTCAATGTCACGTCGCCCACGGGCATCCAGCAACTCAGTCACCACTTGAATCGCGACGTTGCAGAGGACGTCGTCGTGTGGCTCGAATGCGCGGCCAACAGGCTCCGCGCAGCCACGAACGCGTCGTAGCTCGATGCCCATCACGATCATCATCCGAACGGTGGCCGAGAGCGGCGGCACTGACGAACCCCCGTCGCTCACGTTCGATGGTACGCGCATCGTGATTGGGCGCGGATCGGGCAGCGACGTGCGTCTGCCCGATCCAACCGTGAGCACGCGCCACGCAACGATTCGTGCGCTCGACACGGAGTACGCAGTCGTTGACGAAGACAGCACGAACGGCACGCTCGTCGGCGGCGTCAAACTCGTGCCGCAGACACCGCGCATCGTAAAATCCGGCGATATGGTGCGCATTGGGCGCGTCTGGCTCGAAGTCATGATTGGGCAGAAGGCCGCGACAGCCGATCTCGGGCTCGCCACGCGCGATCTTGCCCTCGCGCTCGTTCGCGCCGCGATGAATGCGCTCGGTGACGACACGGTCACCAAGCTCCGCATCGTCGAGGGTGCAGATCTCGGTGGGGTTCTTCGCTTGACCGACTCCGAACATTGCTACCTCATTGGTCGCGCCGAGCGGTGCGATCTGCCGCTTGCCGATCAGGATTGCTCTCGCGAGCATGCATCGGTGACGAGACGCGGGGGCCAAGTATTTCTGCGCGACAACGATTCGCACAACGGCGTCGTGCTCGGAGAATCACGCATCCCCAGAGGTCGCGACGTGCCGTGGCGATCGCCCATGATGGCCCGCATTGGTTGTACGGTGCTTGCCCTCGATGAACCCGTCACGCGTGCGCTCGCAGAGCTCGAGGCAGCGGCCGACGAACCGCTTGCCGAAGAGGACGCGCCCGCGCCGCCGCCGCCATCGCGCATATGCGGCGCTTCACGTGCGAGCGAGGCACCGGTCATGCCTGTTGCGCAGATCGATCCCAGGACGAACATCGCCCCGCGCCGCCGCCCGCGCCGCTGGAGCATCACCGAGATCCTCATCGTTGTGTTCGCGAGCGCCGTCATTGCCGTAAGTGTTGCGGCCCTCGCCTGGGTGCTGAAGTGAAAAAGTCGCCGGGGGATCTCCCAACGGATTAGCGCTACTGCCGGAAGTATTCCGGCAGTAGCGTTAGGTTAGTTGGTGGGACAAGCGTTATAACAAGCCAGCATTGCACTGCAGTCGGCGTCGAGCGTGCACGCTAGGGCCGGTGCTGTGGCGCACGCATAAAGGACAGTGTCTCGGTTGAGGCAGTTGTCACATGGGTCGCCCGATATGGGCTGGGAGCCCTTGCAGGCCGAATCTGCACACTCGGTCGCGCATAGGCCACTGCTGCCGTCTGTGGCTCCATTGTCCGTACACGCGCAATGAAAGAATGCACGCGAGTAGACTGCGCCGCCGCTCGTATGATTGCTCACGCAACACGACTGGCACGCATCGAGCGAATCGGCGCTCTTGCAGGCCGCGTCATCATTCCCCGCGGAGCAGCGGTTGACGCAATCCCACATGGTGGTGCAATCGGGAATCGACTGACACGTGGTGCCGACTGAGGCGATGCATTCTCCGTAGGTCAGCAAGGAATTGAGGCAGGTGTCGCATGCGTCGCCCGCTTGCGGCGCAGTTGAGGGCGTGGCGCACTGTGTTGATGCGCATACCACCGCGCAATTGCCAGCAGCGCCGTTTCCAGTGCCATTGCATGCACAGTGATAAAAAGACGCGAGGAAAGCTGGTTTCCCGTCCGGGTGGTCAGTGGCGCAGCACTGCTGGCAGTCGTCTATTGTGCCCATGCCCATGCAAACCTTGTCGGGGTCAGGGTCGGCGTGGAATGACGAGCAGGCAGGCACAAGAGCAATGAACGACACGAGCGAAGCTATGACGACCAATATCAAAATTCGCATGGAGCTAGTCCCCCTTGAAAAGGGTTATGCAATTCATTTGGATTCAACACTCGCGCACCCAAACATCAGTGCCGGAAACGGAAGGATTCACTGACATGCGCTGCGGCACACGAACATCGCGCTGCAGTCGGAATCCTGCATGCATGCCGTGTAGGCAGCGCCGTTACATGCATTGTTGGCTGCCTGCTGGTTGAGGCAGTTGTCGCATGCGCTGCCCGTGATCGGAATGGATCCCTTGCAGGCCGAATCTGCACACTCCGCGGCACATATGCCGCTGCTATTGCCGCTCGTGGCCCCATAACCCGTGCAGGCACACACATAATACGTAGCAAGGTAGACTGCGAAACCGTGATCGTGGTTGGTGTTGCAACATGACTGGCACGCGCTGAGGGAGCCCGCATTTTTGCAGGCGGGGTCACTGACATCGGCCCCCCCTTCGGCACCTGCATCGGTCGTGCAGCGGGTGACGCAGGTGTTCAATGCAGTACAGTCAGGCACGGCCTGACACATCGTCTGGATCGTAGAGCTGCATTGTTCGAGGGTCGTTGCGTTCTGGAGGCATTTGTCGCACGTGCTGTTTGCCTGCGGAGCAACGGAGGGGGTCGCACACTGCGTTGTTGCACATTCCGTCGCGCAAACTCCCGCAGCGCCACTGCTCGTGCCGGTGCAAGCGCACTGATTGCGAGCCGCGAAAAAGGTTCCTGATCCGTTCGAGTGATTGGCCATGCAGCATGACGCGCAGTTCTCCGCCGTGCCGGTGCTCATGCAAACCTTGTCGGGGTCAGAGTCGGCACGGAATGACGAACACGCGGGTGCAAGAGGAAAGAGCAGCGCGAGCAAAGTCGTGACGACGAAGATCGAAATTCGCATGGGTCCGCCCTTTAAAAAGTTATGCAATTGATTTGGATTCAACTCCTGCGCGCGCAAAACATCAGCGCCTGGGCCGCGTTGACGAGTTACTGGCAGGCGCTGTTGCAAGCGAGGAGCATGGCGCAGCCGGTGTTGGCATAACACTCTTCGTAGATTGCGCCGGTGCAAGCGTCTTGGTAGGCCTGCTGACTCTCGCAGGCGACGCATGCGCTGTCAGCGTCGTAGCCTTGGCAGGCCGAAGCTGCGCACGCGTCCGCGCACACACCTCTGCCACCGTCTGTGGCCCCCGTGCCTGCGCACGCGCACTGACTCATGACGTTGACGAACATCTTGGCGCCGGTCAGGTGGTTGTTGACGCAGCACCGCAGACACGCGTCGGACGAGCCGGCATCTGCGCAGATCGTGTCGACATTCGAGTCTCCTGCCTCGACGTCCGCGCCTGCTTCGACGATGGGCGTGTTCGAGTCTCCTGCCTCGACGTCCGCGCCTGCTTCGACGATGGGCGTGTTCGAGTCTGTGTTGGATGATGAGCACGCAGGCGTGAAAATAAAAAATGACGCAAACGAAGTTGCGACAACGAAAGATGAAATCCGCATGGCTTTACCTTACCTTGAAAGAATTTGAGATTGAGATTCAATAACTTCTTAACAAGTTATAAGGGCACTGCCGAAGACGCCAAAAACGACGTGAAGCCGTGGCGGATTGGGCTAGCGCTACTGCCGGAATGCTTCCAGCAGTAGTGCTCATCAGAACGCGCCGCCGAGGGAGAGACCCGCGAAGCCTGGTCCCACGGTTGGCGTGACGGTTGGCTTCTTCGCGCTGCGCGATTCTATGGATCCGGTGGGTTCCAGGAAATGCCAGATGAGACCGCCCACGGCGACGGCTGCACCGGCGCCCATGAGAACGATGCCCGTAGTGCCCTGGGTTCTTGACTTGCCTGCTCGGTCCCTGTCGGCCTGGAGATCTGCGTCGGATTCACCGACCCCCTTGACACAGGTACCCGAACCTGACTCGCAGTTCGAGGGCATGCTGGGTTTCGTCACCAAGATCACCGCACCGGTGATCACTGCGGCTCCGCCGACGCCAACGACAACCCATGGCAAAATCGTGTGCGAGCGCTCCGGGGCGGGCCGCTGCTGTTCCACCACGGGTTCTTTCGCCTTCGACTCGGCGGCGATACGCTTTTGAATGTTCTCCATGCGAGCGCGGAGCGAGGCGTCCGCGTTGCTGGCCGGCACGCGATCAAAGTACGCCTGGAGCGCGTTCAGCGCCTCCTGCAGGTCGCCCTTCGATTCGTACGCGCGCGAGATGTTGATGAGCAACTCGGGCTTCGTGCAGTCGCGCCGATATGCTTCACGATACTGGGCGATGGCGGCATCCCAGTTGCTGTTGTCGTACGCACTGCGCCCAGCAAGGTAGGCGTCATGTGCGGCGTTGCTTTCTTCGGGCGAGATCGCCCGCCCCGTGCAGGACGGATACGGCGGAGCGCCCGCCGTGGCCGTCGCTGTCGCCGGAGCACCCGCCGCAGTCGACTGAGCGTACGCGGGTGTGGAGAAAGCGGTGAACAAGAGAAGACCAAAACCAAGAGCAGACGTACTTGTGCGCATGACTATTCTGAATGGCGCAGTCTACAACGTTCCAAGCCTGAGGCGAGAGGCTCTGTCGCAGTAAAAGCATCCGGAGTCGCCGAGAGGCTCTTTTCGTTATAGAAATGTCGGCTGGAGTGAGGGCATGTCCACAAACCTGCTACTCGCCACGGTTCGCGGACACGTTCGAGTTATTGCACGGCGGCGTGCGGCGCCTTTTCGCCGTTCGCCTCCTTTTGCTTCATCTCGTATTTACTTGGGCACTTTGCGAGAACGTTGCTTGCTTCGAGCGAGCTGTCGGACAAAAATTCGCCCTCGACCGTCACGCCCACGTCCACGCCGGGAGTGTCGCGAAACGTGTCCGGCACCACGCACTTGGCGAACCGAACGGGCAACTCGACGCCATTCTTCTCGATGGTGAAGCGATACTCGCACGGCGTGTCGCGCTTGGTGAGCGAGCCGTGGACAAGATTCCCCTCTGCGCGAACGGGCTTGCCGATAAACTTCGCCTTCTCCGCGATGAGCGCGTCGACGGGCTTCGAGTACATGCCCTTGTCCTGCATGCCGACGAGGACGAGAGCAACGATGGCCGCCGCGGCCATGACGAGCGGGACGAGGAGCAAGAGCCGCTTGCGCGCGCCATTCTCGTCCTCCTCCTCGCCATGCGAGCCGCGCGTTCGGGCGCGAACGGGAACTTCGAGATTCGACGCGTCACCTTCGCGACTCTCCGTGACGGCGATTGCGGAATGCGACGCGTTACTCATACGACACCATAAATTGTAGTCTCCGTGACGTCGAGGTCAATGCATCCATGGTACCTCGAAACCCAAGTGCTACGATGATGAGCGCTTGGGGACGAGCCTTCCATGACCGACGTACTCTCGAAGCCGGTACTCGTTCTCAATCGCATCTTTCAGCCGGTGCAGCTAACGACGGTAAAACGCGCTTTCATTCTCCTTTACGGTGGCGCCGCCTACGCCGTCGACGAAGATGGAGAAGAGTACGATTTCGAGCTGTGGCGGAGGCTGCCGGTGCGTCACACGGACGACGCGTTACCCATTGTTGGCAACGCGCTTCGCGTGCCTCGCGTCCTGCACTTGCACCGCTATGATCGCGCGCCGAAAATTACCGTTCGACTCACGCGTCGCAACTTGATGCTTCGTGACGGCCATCAGTGCCAGTACTGCGGCAAGCAGCCCCCGCTTCGCGATCTCAACATCGACCACGTGCTTCCGCGATCGCGGGGTGGTGCCGACTCATGGGAAAATCTCGTGACCGCATGTCGCTACTGCAACCTCCGCAAAGGCTGGCGGACGCCCGAGGAAGCGAACATGCGTCTCGCACGAAAACCCTCCCGGCCGAAGTGGTCGATGACCGCACAACTCCTGCATGCCGCGGCAACGAAGTACCGTGAGTGGGAGCCCTTTTTAAAGGCGAGCTAGCCCGGATCATTCATGACGCGATTGCGGTAGAAGGCCGAGACCGCAGCGAAAAGGGCGCACGCCGTATCGCAGAACCGAGGCGTACTGTACGTACGCCGCAGGTCCGAGGAGCGCCGTACGCCCTTTGCAGCAAAGGGATCGGCTCTTCTAAGCGGAGTCGTCATGAATGATCCGGGCTAGCTCCCGTCGCCGGCCTTCAGATCTGCGTCGCCCGCCTTCGTTGCTCGGCATTCGCCGGCGCCTTCGGCGCAGTCGGCTCGTCTTCGGCGAGACCTCAAGGCCCCGTACTTCAAGTACGCCTCCGGAGTCTGGTGGTGCCTTCGGCACAGGTCGGCCCGCCTGCGGCGGGACCTCAGGGCGGCCTTGGCGGGCTCGCATCTCTTTGGCCGGCTCGGTCCGCCGATCGCAACGAATGACGTTGTATGCGGCGTATTTGGCGCAAAAGAACGAAGGCGCCGGTGATGCCGACGCCTTCGCAAAATCATTTGTGAAGCAGGTCGATCAGAACTCGGCGCGGCCCGCGTCTTTGCCAGCGTCCTTGTCAGCAAGCTCGGTGTAACCGGCGTCCTTGCCGGCATCCTTGTCAGCGAGCTCCGTGTAACCCGCATCTTTGCCGGCGTCCTTGTCAGCGAGCTCGGTGTAACCGGCATCTTTGCCAGCGTCCTTGTCAGCGAGCTCCGTGTAGCCCGCATCGTCGCCGCACAAAACGATGTTCCCGCCGCTGTCTTGCCCGCCGTCCTTGGCATCGTTGGCGCCCAGCGTTGCGGACGGCATGGCCGAGCCCACCGTTGCGACCGTTGCAGCCGCTGCAACACCGACGAACATCATCATAGCCTTCATACGCTTCATGAAATCATCCTCCAACAGACGAAACACGCATCCCGTGCGTGTTTCGCACGGCTCCGCGAGAAAGGCATTTATCTTAACAGCGAATCTGACCGGGTGCTTTGGATTTTTCCGTTAAATCGTCTTCATCTTATCGTATTACGCATTTAGCTTTGGACGGGGTCCTCTGGTCTCGTGTGCGTCGTGTGTGCTTTGTTCTTCGATTTCCAGAGCATTTGTTTTGCCCGATTCGATACGACATAAAACGCCGGCACGACGACGAGGCTGAGAATCGTTGAAACCGTGAGTCCGCCGAGCACGGCTGCGGCCATGGGGCTGCGCGTTTCGGTGCCCGGGCCGAGCCCGAGAATGGGCGGAACCGCTGACATCATGGTGGCCACGGTGGTCATCAAAATGGGTCGCAACCGGAGCGGGCCGGCCCTGAGCATGGCTGCATGGTGGTCAATGCCTTCGTGCTCGTGCACTTGATCGGCATACTCCACGAGCAAGATTGAATTCTTCTTCACGATGCCCATAAGAAGAAGCAATCCGATCATACTAAATAAATTGAGTGATTTGCCCGTGACGAGGAGGCCCAGAATGGCTCCGGAGATAGCCAATGGCAGAATCGTGAGCACCGTGACGGGCGCAAGAAACGAATTGAACTGACTCGCGAGAACCATGTACGCCACGAGGACGCCGATGCCGAGCGCGAACCAAAGGCCGCTCGTCGTCTCCTCGAGCTGCGAAGCCTGACCGCTCGATACGACGCGAATGCCCATGGGCAGCGTCTTTGCGAGCTCGTTCACTTTCGCCATGGCTTCGGCCTGCGAGTGGCCGGGCGCAACGTTCGCCGTCATGCCAATCGCGCGCTCGCGATCGATGCGGCTGATGGTTTGCAGCACCGGCATCTCTTGTTGCGTGACGAGGAGCGACAGCGGAATGAGGTCGCCGGACTGGCTGCGAACCATGATGCTCGAGAGATCTTCGGGGCGCGTGCGTTGCGAAGCCATCAGGCGCATACGAATGTCGATGCGGCGCCCGTCGGCCGTCGAAAATTTGCCGACCGTGTTGCCGCCGACCAGCGTGCTCATGGTCTGCCCCAGATCGTTGATCGAAACGCCGAGATCGGTTGCGCGTCTTCGATCGGGCAAGACTTGCAATTCCGAACCGCCAATCTGGTAATCGGAATTCGAATCCGTAATGAGACCGCTCGCGTCGAGTTGGTCTTTGAGTTTCATCGACGCGACGACGAGCTCGTTCCAGTCCGAGCCGCGCACCGTGAAGTCGACGGGCGATCCCTTGCTCGTACCGAAACCTTGCTGCGACGGATCTTGGATGGAAGCGCGCAGGCCCGCGATGCCCGAGAGATCTTTGCGGAGAGCCTGCATGAGATCCATGGCGCTTGTCTTGCGCTCTGCGGGCGGGACGAGCGTGAGCGACATTTGCCCCGAGGAACCCGAGAGCGTCACGAGCATGCGCTGGATCTCGGGATGCTTTTTGATTCGTTCCTCCGCGCGAGCAAGCAACGGCTGCGCGGCCGTGGGCGTCGAGCCAGCTTCCGTGGTGAGCCGCACGTTGAGCCGGCTCTGATCCTGCGAGGGGATGAATTCGGTTTTGATGCGCGTGGCAAGCGATACGGTGGCGGAGAGCACGACGATTGCGGTGAGCAGCACCTTGAGCGGATGGCGCAGCGCGATGGTGAGCGCGCGCGAGTAAAAACGCTCGACTGCGGAAAAACCCTTGTCGACGGCTTTGCCGACGCGGCTTCGACCTTCGCGCGAAGTTTGGAGCATCTGCGCGCAGCGCGCGGGGGCGAGCGTGATCGCCTCGAAGTAGGAGAGCATCACCGCGACCGAGAGCGTGATGCCGAATTGGAAAAAGAACTTGCCGATGACGCCGTTCATGAAGACGACGGGCAGGAAGATGGCGATGACGGCGAGCGTGGCCGCGAGGGCGGCAAAGGTGATTTCCTTCGTGCCCTCCGAGGATGCACGCACGCGATCTTTGCCCATCTCGGCGTGGCGATAAATGTTCTCCATGACCATGACCGCATCGTCGACGACGAGACCAACGGCAAGCGAGAGGCCGAGGAGCGTGAACGTGTTGAGCGTGAAGCCGAAGAAGTAAACCGATGCCACGGTGCCGAGGAGCGACATCGGAATGGCGAGCACGACGTTCATCGTGCTCGAGAGCGATCCCAGAAATAGCCAGCAGACCAGGGCCGTTAGCGCGACGGCCATGCCGAGTTCGAGTTCGAGCTCGTGAACGGACTCTTCGATGAAGACCGTGGAGTCGAAGAGGACTTCGACCTTCATGCCTTCGGGCAGCGTTGCTTCGATTTCTTTGACCTTGTCGCGCACGCCTTGAGCAACGGCGACCGCGTTCGTCCCGCGCTGCTTGAGGATGCCGAGAGCCTGGAGCGGCACGCCGTCGAGGCGCGCGACGGACGTGACGTCTTCGAAGCCGTCTTCGACGAGCGCGACGTCGTCGAGGTAGACGGGCGCGGGTACTTTTTTGACGACGATCTTTCTGAAGGTATCGAGATCGAGCGCTTCGCCGAGCAGGCGCACGTCGAGCTGGCGATCGCCGGCCGCAAGCTGTCCGCCGGGTATGTCGACGTGCTCGTTCTTGACGGCGTTGATGACGTCGTTGGCGACGACGCCCTTCTCCGAAAGCCGACTCGCGTCGAGCCAGACGCGCACGTTGCGATTGACGTAGCCATTCAGCGTGATCTGCCCGACGCCGGGTACGGTCTGAAGACTCTCTTGCACCTGATAGCGCGCGGCGTCGGCGAGCATCTGACGCGAATAAGGACCCGTGACGGCAATCTGCAAAATAGGCTGATCGTCGGGATTCGATTTGGAAACCGTGGCTGCTGGCACGTCCTTCGGCAGCGATCGCTGTGCGGAGGCAACGCGCGCTTGGATGTCTTGGAGCGCCAGATCGACGTTGCGCGACATGTCGAAGGTCACGGTGATGCGCCCCGTGCCCGAGCGCGCCTGCGAGGCAATTTGCTTGACCCCCTCGACCTGCGAAATCGATTCTTCGAGCGGCTGGATGATCTCGCGCTCGACCGCCGTTGGCGAGGCACCCGTCCAGGTGACCGACACCGAGATGTTCGGGTAGTCGACGTCCGGGAACTGACTGATGCCAATGCGACTGAGCGCAACGATCCCGAAGAGCATCACGCCGGCCATGAGCATCCAGGCGAAGACGGGATTTTTGATCGATACGTCGGTGATGCTCACTCGGCTGCTCCCTTTTTGTCTTCGGGAAGCGAGGGTTGCCCGCCGTCTACTGCCGTCACTTGTGTCGCTCGCACGCGTGCCCCGTTCGACAGCGCTTCGGCGCCTCGAACGACGATCCAGTCGCCGGCGTTGATCCCGGTTCGGACTTCCACCCAGCCGTCCTTCGAGTTCATGCCGAGCGTGACGACGCGCTCCTCGGCCACGTCGTCTTTGACGACGTACGCGACGTAGCCGTGATCGGTCGCGCGCGTTGCCGAACGCGGGATCACCGGTGCGTCGCGCGTTGCGCCCACGTCGATCGCCACGTCGCAGAACGATCCCGGACGCAGCCAATAGCGATGATCGTCGGCGTCGACCTGACCGGTGATCGAGACCATGTGCGTCGCCGGATCGGCCGAGGCGCTGACGAGCGTGATCTTCGCGGTGAAGGTGCGCTGCGTCTCGCGCATGGTGAAGTTCGCAGTCATCCCGGGCTTGATGCGCGGCGCATCCGCCGGCTCGACCTGGAAGCGCAAGAGCATCGGGTCGTCTTGCAGGAGCGTGGCCATCACGTAACCCGCGTTGACGTATTGTCCGGTCTCGACGGTGCGCGTTTGGATGACGCCCGACATGGGTGCGCGCACGGCGGAGTCGCGCAAGTTCAAGTCAGCAACTTTCAGGTTTTCGTTGGCAACGGCGGTATCGGCCTTCGCGGTGAGGCTCTTGGTACGGTAACTTGCGAGCTCTTCGCCCGGGATGAGTCCTGGATTCGTGGCGCTCGCTCCTTCGCGACGCGCGACCATGGCCTCCGTGTCCGCTTGCGCGGCCATCGTCTTGTCGAGTGCGGCCTTCGCGCTGTTGACGGCGAGCCGGTAGCGCTGCGAATCGATGACGACGAGCACGTCGCCGGCTTTGACTTCTTGGCCTTCGCGGAAGGCCACGCGATCGACCGCGCCCGCCACGCGTGCCGTCACTTGCACGCGTTCGAATGCGTCCACGGAGCCAGGAGCCGTCACGACGTAATCGAGTTTCTTCGATTCGACCTGCAAGATGTCGGCGGCAAAGGTGAGACCCGCGCCACGCCCGGCTTTGCCACTACTGGCTGCCGCGGCGCTCTCTTTCTTGCACGCGCTGAGCGCGAGCGGAGTGAGCGGGACGAACGTGCAGAGAAGAAAGATGGTTGCTCGTTTTTTACTGCGGGCCATTGAAAGCGACTTCATCGTGCGTCTCTTCATCGTGTTCCGGGGGACGGGACGTCCTCGTCAATGGGCCCGAGCCCGAGCGCGAGGCGCAGATCGAGGTAGGCCTGTTCCATCTGCAACTTCGCGGTTGCAACGCTCACTTCGGAATCGAACCGCCTGCCGTTTGCGTCGATGACTTCTATCGCCTTGGCAAGACCCTGACGGTAGAGGATCTCCGTCTCGTCCACGTTCTTCTGCGCGGAGGCGAGCGCGTCGTTGAGGATGCGGTACGAATCGCGGGCGGAGCGGAGGCTGATGACGGCGATCTTCACATCGTTCTCGACGGAGCGGCGGAGCAGTTGCTCGTCGAGCGCTTGGCTGTCCGCCTGCGCCAGGCGCGTGCGTCGATCGGCGTAGCGCGCACCGGCGTCGAAGATCGCCCACGAGAGGTTCAACGTTGCGGACTCGTCCAGCGCTCGCTCCGTGGAGAGAGGATCGGGGAGGATGCGCAATTGCGCCTGGAGCGACGCCGATGGAATGAGTCGGTAGAGCGGCTCGCGCGCGCTTGCGCGCAGTGCCTCCGTGCGCTCATGCGCGGAGCGCACGTCCGCTCGTCGATCTTGCGCCGTCTTGATCTGGTTGGTCGAGGCAGATCCAAAATTTTGCGCAGAGTTCGTCGTTCGCTCGGGCGCCGCGAGTGGGCTCGTCACGGGGCGTCCCAGCAGAAACGATAGTTGCTGCCGTGCGCGCGCGAGGGCGCCCTCGTCCTGCGCGACCTCACGTTGCGACGACGCGAGATCGATCTTCGAGCGCGTCGCATCGTTCGTGCTCGTGAGTCCAGCCTGCGCGAGCGCTTCGGAGTTGTGCAAGTTTGCTTGCGCCGTTTCGAGCTTGCGCTTCGCGGCTTCGAGCACGCGCTCGGCCGTCAGCACCTGGAGGAACGCGCGCGCCGTGTCGAAGGCAAGAACGCGTGTATCCTGCAACGCGCCCCACTTCTCGGATTCGAGCTGATGAGATGCCTGCGAGTATTGCGGAAACGCGCTCGGATTGAGCACCGGCTGCGACAGAGTCACGGTGCCGGCGTGCGTGAAGTTGCGGTTCGCGCTGTCCTCGGTTGCGCGCCATTGGGTGGAGCCTGCGGCCGTCAGCGAGGGGAAGAACGCCGTGCGCGCCCTGTCGAGCTGCCCCGTGGCCGTGTCGACACGCAGAGGTGCTTTGAGCGCGCGCTCGTTGTACGAGAGCGCCACCTTGATGGCGTCTTCGAGACGTAAGGGGGAGTCGTTTGGCGGGTGCGCTTCCGTCTCCTCACCTGGCGCATCCTGAGCGTTCGCGCCGGCTGGCAGAAGGAGCAGCGGCGCAAGCAAGAACAGGCAGGATACACGCATCAACGGGCCTTCCTCGTGAGGTCGCGAACCGGGGAAGACCGGATTCCGCGGGGCGCATCATGCTCGCCCATCGCGGCACGCTGACGCAAGCCCCCGGTCCCGTCGCGCTCGCATCACCGCGGATTCGCGGTTGCGCTCGAGAGAAACCCGTGGAGCTGCGGCACAAAAAAAAGTAGCATCGGTTTTTAGACCGCTTTCAAGTTGACGCGAGGTCAAGGCGGGGCCGAGGAGCGGACCGGAACAGCCTTGAAGGCTTTGAGGACCGCACCGCAGGCCCCAACGATGAGATCGCGGCAAATCGAAAGCGGTGTGTCGGAGGAGTGGCCGAGTGGTCTAAGGCAGCGGTTTTGAAAACCGCCGTACGGTAACGTACCGGGAGTTCGAATCTCTCCTCCTCCGCCCGAGTTTTTCAGTCGTTTCAGCGTCGGTGCTCGTTTCGGTGAAACGGCCGTGGTAGCCACGGAGGGATGAGGATACGCGCCGTCTGGACGAAGGAGTCCGTCGCTCGGTGGGAGGCACCGCTTTGGCAGTGGTTTAAGGTGCTCGACCAGTATGGGGATGCGGTCCCGGATGATGTTGCGTATTGGTACAACGAACGCGCAACGTTGAGCACCTTGGCGGGTGCCCTGTGGCGCTCGGGGGGCGTGGTTTTGGAGGAGTACTCGACCGTTCGAGTCGATGACGGCTCGCGTGCCCTTGAAAGCCATGGACGCGTGGATCTCTGGTGCAAGATCGGCGAAGCCGACTACACGATCGAGGCGAAACAGGGCTATTGCAAGGGTCACAAGGAATTCAACTCCTTGGCTGCCGATCGACTCAAGGAGGCATCAAATCAGTGCAACACCGACAAATACCCGGGAACTTATCAGCTCGCGATGGTCTTCATCGTCCCGAGCTTGAAGGAACGCCCGACCGACATGAGGGAGTGGGTGGATGTTGTCCAATCATTCAACGCGGATTTGGCGGATTTGAAAGCTTTATACCTTGATGTGGAGGGGCCCCAGTCGAAGATGGGAGAAGCAAAGGACAGGTACTTCCCGGGTGTCGTGCTGCTCGCACGCCTGGTTTCCAAGCATGGATCTGGTGGATGAGTAAGCGACCGTCTACGCCTTCTCCGCTCTTCGTTTACAGGTACTGCCCCTATTATCGAATAGAGCAGACATCGAGGCGGAAAGAATTCTGTCCAATCATTTTGCGTGCTCATGGTCTGGGATCTCCCTCGGACAGCTATTGCACGAGCTTGGAATGCGGCAGAGGTATTCCAATTGACTGAGATACGTGTCTGCGGCGGATGTGCGTGAATGTAAAGATGTGCCCGACAATCTCGAGATCAATTGCAAAAATGCGCGGCATGGGTCCACAATTAGGGCTCTGTCGCTGCCCGTGCGGCGAGGAGTCCTTTCCAGTCATTGTCCTCATAAGGAAGTTGCCATGAAGCAGTATGCTGCGGAATTGTTCGGTACGTTCTGGCTCGTGCTCGGAGGTTGCGGCAGCGCCATCTTGGCAGCAGGCTTTCCGGGTCTGGGAATCGGCTTTCTTGGAGTTGCCCTGGCCTTTGGCCTGACCGTGTTGACCATGGCCTACGCCATTGGTCATATCTCAGGCTGCCACCTCAACCCGGCCGTATCCATCGGCCTCGTCGCGGGCGGTCGTTTCCCGGCCAGCAAATTGCCGGGTTACATCATTGCGCAGGTCCTCGGCGCCGTGCTTGCGGCGGGTGTGCTGTACCTGATTGCAAGTGGCAAGTCCGAATTCAGCCTTGCAGGTGGCTTTGCCAGCAATGGCTACGGTGACCATTCACCGGGCAAGTACGGCATGCTTGCCGCGCTGGTTTGCGAAGTCGTGATGACGGCCATGTTCCTGATTGTCATTCTCGGCTCCACCGACAAGCGCGCTCCGGCAGGCTTTGCTCCGATCGCCATCGGCTTGTGCCTCACGCTGATCCATCTCATCAGCATTCCGGTGACGAACACCTCGGTCAATCCCGCGCGCAGCACCGGCGTGGCGCTGTTCGCCGGTGGCTGGGCACTACAACAACTCTGGCTGTTCTGGGTTGCGCCGATCCTCGGCGCCGTGCTCGGCGCCACGGTTTATCGCTACATCGGCAGCGAAGAGTAAACTCCGTCGCCGGCCTGCAGATATGCTTCGCCCGCCTTCGTTGCTCGGCCTCCCCCGTACTTCAAGTACGCCTCCGGCCTCGCAGCCTCGGCGGGCTCGCATCTCTTTGGCCGGCTCGGAGATTGTGCTCCTAATGGGAGTACAATCCCGTCGCGGTGTGTCGCGGTGTAACGAGTGCGCGGAGGGGTCCACTTAACATTCACCATCGCGCGGCGCGCGCTCGCTTATCGCGATACATGCGGGCGTCGGCGCGCATGAACACGCTGTCGGCTGTCTCGCCTGGCTGAGCGAGCGCGACGCCGACGGAGAACGATGCGCCGTATCGCGCCGTGCGGGTCTCGAAACGTGCGCGGAGCCGCTTGACCGCAACGTCGGCTTCTTCGGCTGAAACGTCGAGCAGGAGGAGCGCGAACTCGTCTCCGCCGACGCGAGCAATCAGGTCACCGGAGCGCAACGTGATCCGCGCCGATCGCGCGAGAGCTCGCAGCACTTCGTCGCCCGCGGAATGTCCATACTCGTCGTTCACGGTCTTGAAGCCATCGAGATCGATGAATGCGACGGCTACGTTGCGCCGCCGTCGCTGGCGAAGCTCGTGGCGGACGAGACCCATGAAGTGCGCGCGCTGCGGCAGTCCCGTGACCGAATCGGCACTGGCCTTGTCGAGCGCTCGCTCGATGAGCGACGGCGTCACGACGATGGGGCGACTTTCATGCTCGGTCTCCTTGCGGCGATGCGCGCCGTCGAGGATTAGAAGATCGAGCGCCGCGACGCGCACGTGGACTTCGCGGCCGAGCGCCTTCGACATGCGCCGCCGGTGCGCGAGCACGCGGCGAAACAGCGTTCTCGCCGTGGGCTCGCCGATCTGCTCCATGCCGAGCATTCGCCGCATGATTTCGACGTGCGGCGTAGGCGTCACCGTTGCGAACTTGGCGACGAGCACAGTGAGCTCGTCGTCCGAGGTGACGCGGTCGAACGAGTCATCTCGAATGACGCTCCGCGCCTCGCTGACGCGACTCTTCACGCGCGCGTGTTGTGGGCCACGTGATGCCAAGCGTCGCCGTCCTTGGCTTGACGATGCGAGCTCTGCAAATTGCGTCACGCGCGCCGCCTCCGTTATTGTTCTTCGTGCACGCGACATGCCCGTGGTGGGTGCTGACACGAGCGTTGATGTGCTCAGCTCGCGACGCCCTTCTTCTTGGTTTTCTCGCTTTCTGCGCGCGGTTCGGCTTTCTTCGGTCCTTTCTTGATGACGAGCGGCGGCTCTGACGGGGCGGTTTCGGACTTGCCCTCCGTATGCGCAACGCTCCGCTTGAGTGCCTCGAGTAAATCGATGATTTTTGTCTTCGGGACTTCGGGCGCCGTCGTCACTTCCTGCCCGGCGATCTTCTCATCGACGGTCTGCCGAACCTTGTCCGCCCACGTGTCGCGAAACTGGGATGGATCGAACGTATCGCGATCGAGTTGTCGAATGAGTTTGTCGGCGAGTTCGAGTTCGATGGGCTTGAATTCGAATGTGCCGCCTGTTTCGATTTCATCGAACGAACGAACTTCGTCCGCGTAAAAGCACTCGTGCAAAATGAGGCCTTTCTTGTATGGCCGCACGAGAACGAGATTGTCTTTGCCCCTCTGCGCGAAGCGACCAACGGCGAGCCGTCCGGCGCTCTCGAGAGATTCTGCGAGTAGGCGATAAGCGCGCTCTGCGCCCTTGTCGGGTCCGAGGAAATACGTCTTCTCGATGTAGAGGAAGTCCACGGTGCTTGCCGGCACGAATTGGGCGAGTTCGAGGATGCCGCTGCGTGCAGCCTCCATGGCTTTCAATTCTTCGTCCGTGAACTTTACGTACTGATCGCGCGCATACTCGAAGCCGCGCACGGTGTCTGCGCGCTCGACCACCACGTTCTCGGCGGGGCAGACCATCTGCTGTTTGAGCCGGCCGCCGCACGTGTGATGCAACAAATTGAAACTCACCGACTTTGGGGACGTCGCCGTAAAGAGCTTGAACGGAATGGAGACGAGGCCGAACGAGATGGTTCCGGACCCGATGGATCGCGCTGCCATTCGTCGATCTTAATTCCGGATTGGCGTGAGAACTCGCCGGATCGCTGGGGTGCGATCGCGATGCTCGTCAAGGTGTGGCAGTCGAACAAACCTTGGACAGTAGAGGCGAGAGGATTTGCGTATCGAAGACGAGATACGCGCGCCAATGGAGCACGATCGCCGTCAGGAGAAGGACGACGAGCGCAATCGCCAACGCGGCGAGAGAGCGGCGACGAGATGTCTGCGCATGCGCGGCGACGGGCGCCACGTGAGTCCACGGTCGTGGCGGCAGAACTTCGGGCGGCGGCACGAAGATCCGAGGTTGCGAATCGAGCGGTGCGGCACATGCGCGAAGTGCCGCAGCAAGCCGCTCACGATCTATCGCGCTCGTTGGCAGATCGTGTGGCTCCAAGCAATGCGTCGTTGGCGCCTCCGAAGGCATTGGGACATCGGAATCATCTAGCTCGGAGAATTCATGACGACTCCGCGTAGAAGAGCCGATCCCTTTGCTGCAAAGGACGTACGGCGTTTCTCGGCCCTGCGGCGTACGTACAGTACGCCTCGGTCCTGCGATACGGCGTGCGCCCTTTTCGCTGCGGTTTCGGCCTTCTATCGCAATCGCGTCATGAATTCTCTGAGCTAGGGCGGGTTGCGTTACTTCTTCGGGTGAGATCACGGTGATCTCATCGTCGTACCTATCGATCGCGATCCTCTTCGCTTCGATGGCACGGTTGCGCGTGCGTCCTCGTTCTTCAAGCCTTCGGGTGAGCCAGGCGGGCAGGGGCGGAATGGGTTCCATGGTGGTTTTTCACCCTTCGGCCGCGAACAGAGAAAGATGCTTCTTTTGACTGCACGCTATGCTCGCTGGCCATGGCAACCATCGGACTCATCGGAGCAGGACACATCGGCAGCCAACTCGCGCGTCTCGCGGTCAAGAGCGGCTACGACGTCGTGATCAGCAACTCGCGTGGCCCCGAGACGTTGCAAGATCTCGTCAAGGAGCTCGGCTCGAAGGCGCGTGCCGCAACGTCCGTCGAAACCGCGAAAGCTGGCGACTTCGTGGTCGTCACCATCCCGCTGAAGAACTACCGCGACGTGCCTGTTGCGCCTCTCGCGGGCAAGCTCGTGATCGACACGAACAACTACTACCCGCAGCGCGATGGACATATTCGCGCCCTCGATGACGAGACCACGACGACCGCGGAGCTCCTGCAGGCGCACCTGCCGACGTCGAAGGTCGTCAAAGCGTTCAACCATATTTACGCCGCCGATCTCACGACGCACGGTCAACCTGCGGGCTCGAAGAATCGCCGCGCGCTCGCCATCGCGGGGAACGACGCGGACGCGAAAGCCAAGGTGACGCACCTCATGGATCAATTCGGTTTCGACACCGTCGACATGGGGCCACTCGAGGAAGGTTGGCGCATCCAGCGCGACACACCGGGCTACGGTCCGCGCCGGAACGCGTCCGAGCTTCGCGCCAATCTCGCAGCGGCCAAGCGCTATCGAGACATGTAAAATACACGCATCTTGTTCGTCAAGATCGTGCTCTAACAATGGCGGCGAAGGACCGTGAACGAAGCTCGGGCAGGGTCAAGCCTGTCGCGACCACGTCGGCTTCGTCGAGTGCGCCGCACGACAGACCGCGAAGGAAGAAATTCACGAGGCCCTGTCCGGTTGCTGCGTCGTCGAACACCTGACCCTGGCGCGTGGCTTTCGTTGCGCGCTCGACGAACGTGGCAAGCCTTTTCCCCATCGCCTCGCGCTCGCCGAGGAAAAACGTGTAAAGTGCACCAAGTCGAGCGGGGATCTGCGCGGGGTGAAGATCCCAACCTTCGTAGATGCCGGCATGCAGCGCGCGGCGGACGTTTCCAGCATGGAGCTTCCAGGCGCCGTGGACGTCGGCCGTGTTGTCCGCGAGCTCGGTTTCGGTGAGCGGCGAAGCACCCGCTTTGTGCCGGCCGATAGGCAAGAGCGTCGTGGCGCCATCGACGATCGCTACCTCCGTTTCGGCGAGTGCAAACTGCATGATCATGCGCGCGGCATCGCACGCAGGGTGATCGAGGCGTTGTTCGCTCGCCGTCACGCCGAGCGCCGCGGTGAGATCATACGCGCCGAGATGGGCGGCCACCGCGCGTCCATCCGCGGCGGCGACCAACGCAGGCAACGCGATGGCGCCGCTCTCGTCAATCAGAGCCCTCGGTGATTCGATCATGATCTCGATACCGAGGGTGCCGTGCGATATCCGGAGGGACTCTTCGAGCATCGTGAGCAGAATCGTGAGTGCAAGAACCTCGGTGGGCGAACTCACCTTCGGCAAGGTCACGGTGAACCCTCGCGGGACCGCCGCGGCCCTCTCCAGGAGCGTCGTGATGAAGATGTCGAGCGTTCGCACGCTGCGGGCGCGCGTGGCCGGCGTGAGCGATTTGACTCGAATGCCAATCACGGGGTGAGCGGCGCGTCCAAGCGTCGCAAGTTCCTCCGCGGCGCGCACGGCATCCGCGTCCTCTTCGGCGTCGGGTCGCGGTCCATAGCCGTCCTCGAAGTCGATGCACATTGCATCAATAGGAACACTCGCGAGTTTGTTCCGGACGCGCTCGGCAACGACGTCCGCGAGCGCGCCTTCGGCACCCACCGCTCTACCGAACTCCACGGCGTTGCTTCCGAACGTCGACATCGCGCTCGCCGCGAGCTTTCCGAGCTTGCCGGGAGCTTCCGCTTTGAAGAGATGCGCGCCTCCGTAGAGCACGTGCACCGGGCGCCGCGCGAAAGTTGCCTCGGCCGCGCGGGCTGGCTCGTCGATCTCGATCCGTGCGAAGACCGCGTTGACGTGCTGCGCTGCGAGAGAGCTCGGGATCGTCATGGCGAGCTGTTGTAAAGGAAGCTCTTGTCCGTGACAAATCGAGTTATCCACGGCGACTGCCTCGAAGTGCTTCCGCGCATTGCGGATGATTCAATCGATCTCGTTTACATCGATCCGCCGTTCAACACCGGGCGCATCCAGCGTCGCGAGCGACTTCGCACCGTGCGCGACACCGACGGCGATCGAACGGGATTCTCCGGCCACAGATACCGCACCGAGTGTGTGGCACTCGACACGGGTTTCGACGACGCGTTCGAAGATTACCTCGCGTTCCTCGAGCCACGACTTCGCGAGACGCGTCGCGTGCTCAAGCCGACCGGCAGCCTGTACTTTCACATCGACTACCGCGAGGTGCACTACTGCAAAGTGTTGCTCGATCGCATCTTTGGTCGCGCGTCGTTCCTGAACGAAATCATCTGGGCTTACGACTACGGCGCGCGCACGAAGAAACGCTGGCCCGCGAAGCACGACAACATTCTTTTCTATGTAAAGGATCCCGCTCTTTATCACTTCGACGTCAGTGAGATCGACCGCATCCCGTACCTGGCGCCCGGTCTGGTTGGTCCTGAAAAAGCGGCGCGCGGCAAGCTCCCAACGGACACGTGGTGGCACACCATCGTGAGTCCCACGGGCAAAGAGAAACTCAATTATCCAACACAAAAACCTCTTGGTATTCTCAGGCGTATCGTGCGCGCGTCGTGTCCGAAGGGCGGAGTCGTTTTGGATTTCTTCGCAGGCAGCGGGACAACGGGAGCGGCGGCGCTCGCGTGCGGGCGCTCTTTCATTCTCGTCGACAACAGTCATGCAGCGATTGCGACGATGCGACGTCGGTTCGATGGACTGCTCGGCGTCTCGTTCGAGTGAAAGTCGCGTATGCGCACACGGAGGAGTAAACTTCAGGCCCACGGTTGTGGTGTCGGATGACGCCCTGCCGCTGAAGCGTTCGAAGTTCCCATGCATTTTCCCAACCCCGATGGCAGGTCGCGCGTGCACGTGCAGACCGACGTGCCCGCGCAGCCTGCCGCACGCACCGAGGTCCCGCGTGCAAGGCGATGGGGGCTTCGCGTCGCCATCGTTGCCGTGCTTCTTACCGGAGCCGCGGGTGCCTCGGCCGCGCTCCGTGTTCGCTATCTGCCCGATGCACTCGTCCTGCCTGGCGTCATCGTCGATGGCGAACGCATTCCGAATGGCGCTGACGCAGCCAAGGTCCGAGCGATCATCGAGACGCACGCCGCGGCGCTCGCTGCACGCAAAGTGCTGCTCGTGATGTCTGGAAAAGCCGAGCCCGTGGCGGAGACCACGCTCGGGGCTCTCGGCGTTCGCGTGGATGTCGACGAGACGATGCGGATTGCGACGCGCATCGGAAAAGTTGGCGACGTCCTCACGCGCGCCGAGACAGCGAAGGCCGCGCGTAAGGGGCGCATCGACGTGCCGCTTCGCGTGGCGTTGGATCGGGATGTGGCAGTGCCCGTGCTCGAGAAGATCAAAGAGGCCGAGGACACGCAACCCGTCTCCGCTCGTCTCGATCTCGAAAAGCACGCCACCATTGCGGAGAAGGAAGGTCGTTACATCGATATCGACGCAACCATCGCCAAGATCGAGGCGCGCGCGCGTGATCCGGAATCGAACGGCATCGCTGTCGAGATGCCCGTTGTTCTCTTTGCGCCGCGCGTGTCGTCAGCATTCTTGAAGAGTCTCGACATCTCCACCGTCGTCGCCGAGTACGAGACGTTTTTTTCGCGCGGAGGTGATCAGAAGAAGCGCGGAAAAAACATCGACAATGCCGCGCAGAAACTCGACGGCCTCGTCATGTCGCCGGGCGAGCTCGTGAGCTTCAACGACGTCGTCGGTGAACGCAGCGAAGCAAACGGCTTCCAGAAGAGTTGGGAGATCTTCAAAGGCGAGATGGTGGAAGGTGTGGGCGGCGGCACCTGCCAGGTTGCCT
This sequence comes from Polyangiaceae bacterium, assembly GCA_009781005.1. Lineage (GTDB taxonomy): Bacteria > Myxococcota_A > Polyangia > Polyangiales > Polyangiaceae > Labilithrix. The sequence continues at coordinate 100,641 of WQYX01000001.1, forward strand.
CCACCTTTCACGCGGCCGTGTTCTTCGCGGGGTTCGACGTGCTCGAGCGACTGCCGCACTCACGTCCGAGCGCATATATCCCCATGGGGCTCGACTCAACGGTGGTCTACCCCGCCGTCGATCTCAAAGTGCGGAACCCCTACGACTTTCCGATCGTCGTTCACGCGAAGACGGAGGGCGGCAAGCTGCACATCGAACTGCTCGGCAAGACGCATCCGGTGGACACCCGCTTCGGACGCGAGCTCGTCTCGACCGCCTCGTACAAACGGAAGGTCGTCGAAGATGCGGCGCTCTCGGGCAAGAAGGTGCTCGTCAAGCAGCACGGCATCAACGGTTTTCGTATCAAACGCTCGCGCGTGCTGAAGTACGCGGACGGTCGGCGCAAGACAGAAACGTCCACGGACTTTTACCCGCCAACAACGGAGATCTACCACGTGCCCGTGGGCTTCGACGTCTCGCTGCTTCCGGCGCTTCCGGGCGGCGACGGCGAAGATTCAGATTCCGGTGGAGCACCGGCAGCCACTCCGGTCGCCGCAAGAGCATCCGCCACGACATGTGCAGATTGCAATAATTCGACGGACGGCGTCGAGTTCGTCAACGGACCTGGGGCGCACACACCAACGAACGCGCAAGTGAATCCGCAAAAGACAATGTGGATGAATAGGTAGCCTTTTATTAAGTACTCTCGGCAAGAGTACAGCGCCTCTTTATTTGACGCGCGCGAGAGAGAATGTGCATGCTCGGCGCATGGGCCTCCGACGCTCGTCAGGAAAAGTCTGCTCTCGCGCGGTCGCTCTGCCGATGATCTTCGTGCTCACGGCGGGCAGCCCTGCGTACGCGGCGCCGTCGGCTTCCGCAGCGCGCGCCACCTCCACGAGCAGCAAGGCTGCGGGTAAGACCGCGAAGGGATCTGCCAAGAAGGCCGCCGGATCGGGCAACAAGTCGCCCGTCGGTTCAACGCAAGACGTGTCCGTGCGTCGCGCCGTTGCGGGTGGCCCAACGTTCGAGGACACGGCTTCGGGCGCCGACACTCCGGAGCTCCGCGCACTCTACGCGGCCGAGCGCGAACTCTTCCCGCCGGCCTCTGCGAACGTCGGAACGCCGTGGCCCGATGAGCTCCCGTTTCCGGTCGCGAGCAGCAGCGACCGCCCGCGCGTGCATTCCTCCGGATTGCCGCCGGCGCCACCGCCGAGCGCGCCCATGCTCGCGGAAGGCGGACGAGATCTGTCGTGGCTCGCGAAGCTCGAGATGCCGGACTTGCCGGTGCGTTGGGATTCGCGCGTGGTGCGCTACCTCGAATTTTTCAAGGACGATCCTCGCGGCAAGAGCATGCTGACCAATTGGCTTCGCCGATCGGGTCGATACAAAGATTCGATTCGCAAGATCCTCCGGAACAAGGGCTTGCCCGAAGATCTCGTATGGCTCTCGATGATCGAAAGCGGCTTCGATCCGTCGGCGCGCTCGCCTGCCGGTGCCGTGGGGCTCTGGCAGTTCATGCCGGACACCGGGAGGATCTACGGACTTTCGCAAGACCGCTGGAGCGATCAGCGTAGGAGCTTGCTTGCTGCCACGGAGGCCGCCGCCGACTTTCTTTTGGATCTGCACCGCCGTTTCGGAAGTTGGGACCTCGCCATGGCCGCGTACAACATGGGTTACGGCGGCATGCTCTCGGCGGTGCGCAAGTACAACACGAACGACTTCTGGGCGCTGTCGAAGCTCGAAGGTTCATTGCCGTGGGAGACCACACTCTACGTGCCCAAGATTCTTGCGGCGGCGATCGTGTCGAAGAACCTTGCGGCCTTCGGACTCGAGGACGTCGTGGTGGAATCGCCGCTCGACGGCGAAGACGTCCTGGTCGCGCCCGGCACTTCGCTCGCTACCGTCGCGCAAGCGTGCGGCACGACGCAGAAGGAAGTCGAGCTCAGAAATCCCGAGCTTCGCGCATCGCGCACGCCGCCCGCACAAGAAGATCGATCGGACTATTCCGTGAAGGTCCCCGTTGGCAAGGCGAGTCACTGTACGCAAAATTTCGCGAAGGCGCGCCGCGAAGCGCCCGTTCTCGAACGCTACGTCGTTCGCTTCGGCGAGTCGCTCGAGCAAATTGCGCAGGCGCGTAAGATCGCGACGGCCAAGCTCGTCGAATTGAACGCCATTGTGCCCGGTGAGGTTGTCCGCGGCGGCACCGTGCTCTTCGTGCCGCGCTCCGAGAGCATGGCTTCGGCGTCCGACGAGCGTAAGGATCGAGGCGACAAGACGACGGCCAAAACAACAGACAGCTCGACGTTCGACGGCAAGCCCATCGTCGTCGTCCCGCAAGACATGTTCGTCTACCCGGATCGTCGGCGCGTCTTCTATCGCGTTCAGCCCGGCGACACGCTCCGCGAGATCTGTGCAGTGTTCAAGGTTTCGCCTGACGAGCTGCGGCGGTGGAACGGCGTCGATCCGTCGGCGCGTCTCGTGGAGGGCATGACGATGCAGCTCTTCGTCCCTCGCGACACGGATTTGTCGAACACCGTGGTGCTGTCCGAAGGCGCCGTGCATCCCGTCACGGCGGGCACCGACGAATTCTTTCAGTATGCCGACGACAAAGGGCGGCGCCGCGTGGTCGTGACGGCAGCCGCCGGCGACACGCTCGAGTCCATCGGAAAGAAGTATCGCGTCAGCATTGCGCTCATGGAGCGCATCAACCGCCGGAGCCGCGCCGACGTTCTCGCAGCAGGCGACAGCGTTGTCGTGTGGGTGGCGGGGCCCTCCCATGCGGCATCGAGTGCGCACGCGGCAAGCGTTGGTGGGGTTGCCGCGACCAGTGCGCACTCGGGTCTCGGCGAGCCAACGCCGTTGCCTCCGCTCGGCTCAGCACCGAATCCCGAATTTTTGCCGTCGCTCAAGTAGCGTACGTTGGTCCTTCGTGCGTGCGACGAAATCGAAAGGAAATGCCATGCTCGAGAAAACGACCGCGGTGATCCTTGCGGCGGGGCAGGGAACGCGGATGAAGAGTTCCCTACCGAAAGTGCTGCACTCCGTTGCGGGCAGGCCACTCGTTCACTACCCGGTGCGCGCTGCACTCGAAGCGGGTTGCGAAGAAGTCGTGGTCGTCGTCGGCCACGGCCGCGCGAACGTCGAAGCATATCTCTCGAGCACGTTCGGCTCCACCGGCAAGGTGAAAACGGCGCTGCAAAAAGAGCAGCGCGGAACGGGCGATGCGGCGCGCGCTGGACTCGACGCCGTCGGTCGCGATGCCGAGCGGGTGCTCCTCTTCTACGGGGACGTGCCTCTCTTGACGGCACGCGACGTTGCGGCCGTCGTGAAGGCGCTCGAGGCGGACAGGACCGCCGCGATCGCCATGGCCACTTGCACCACTGATGATCCCTTCGGTTATGGTCGTGTCGTGCGAGATGCGACGGGGCAGATTGCCGAGATCCGTGAAGAGCGTGATCTGCGCTCCGATGCGGAGCGGGCCATCAAGGAGTGGAATCCCGGCATCTACGCGGCAAAGATCGCATTCTTGCAGAATGCACTCATGTCGCTCGAACCGAATAACGCACAGGGCGAGCTCTATCTCACCGACGTCGTGCGCTTCGCAGTAGCGCGCGGCAAATGCGTGATCGGTGTGCCGTCCTCTGCCGAGGTGATGGCCGGAGTCAACGACCGCGCACAGCTCGCCGAGATCGATCGCGCAATGTGCGACCGGCTGCTTCGCCGTTGGCGAACCGAAGGCGTGACGATCCGCGACGGCGCGCGCATCGAGGACGGCGTCGTCCTCGCTCGCGACGTAACCATTGAGAGCTTCGCTGTCCTGCGCGGAGCTACGCGCGTGGGCGAGGGCGCAACAGTGGACGTTGGGTGCGTGTTGACGAATGCGGATATCGGTGAGGGCGTGATGTTGAAGCCGTACAGCGTCGTGACGGATTCCGTGGTGCGGTCGCGAGCACAAATTGGCCCATTTTCACACTTGCGACCCGCAAGCGACATTGGTGAAGAAGCCCACGTCGGGAATTTCGTCGAGACGAAACAAACGACGATGGAGCACGGGGCAAAAGCCAACCACCTCGCCTATCTCGGCAACGGCATCGTGGGCGAAGCCGCGAATATTGGCGCGGGAACCATCTTTTGCAATTACGACGGTTTTCAAAAGCACACCACGCGCATTGGCAAAAATGCATTCATTGGATCGGATTCGCAGCTCGTTGCGCCCGTCACCGTTGGTGACGGCGCATACGTTGGAACCGGAACAACGGTGACGCGCGATGTGCCGGCGAACGCGCTCGCGATTGGCCGCGCCAAACAAGAAAACAAAGAGGGATACGCGGACAGGCTGCGCGCACGCCTCAAGAAATGATTCGCGCCCAAGCTTGCTGCATGAGCGCTTGATCATATGAAACGAGCGGAATGTTCTTTCTCTCTGCCTGAGCGACGAGGATGCGATCGAAAGGATCGCGATGCTCCCAATCGTAGCGGCCCGCGCGCGCCGCGCTTTCGAGATCCAAGCGCAGTGGCGTCAAACCAAGGCGAATGAGTTTATCGCGCGAAAGGATGCACGCCTCCACGTTGGGCCATTTTCCGAGGCGCGCTTTGGTGGCGATTTCCCAGTAGCTGGCGGCGCTCACGAAGCGCCTCGTGGCTCCTTCGATGATTCTGCGTGTTGATGCTTTGAGCTCGCGCGCATCCGTGAGCGCCCAAACGAAGACATGTGTATCGAGCAGAATACTCATAGGTTCCATGCGTCGAGCTCCTCGTTCGTCATAGGCGCGAATACGTCGAGCGGGGGAGAAGTCACCTTGTCCTTCAGCGCTCCAAAGCGAAAGCCAGGACTGTTTGCTTGCGCGATTGCCTCCGCCAGACCTGCTTCGGCGGCGCGCGACAGGTTGATTCCGAGCTCTTTTGCGCGGGAGACCAGCTCCACGGGAAGCGAGACGTTGACAGGGGTTCTGCGAGGCATGCGCATATCTTGATGCGCATGGGTGTGCGCGTCAATGGCTACGCTATTGCCGTGTTTCGCCGCGTGGGGGGACTTGGCCCCGCTGCAGGAATTTGGCAAAGGATCTTCATGGACGCACTCTGCATTCGCGGCACGGGCAAGCCCCTTAAAGGGAAGGTGCGGATTAGTGGCGCGAAAAACGCGGCGCTGCCCATCCTCTGCGCCACGCTTCTGTCGGACGGTGAGAGCCTTCTGCGCAATGTGCCGAAGCTGCGCGACATGGAAACGACGTCGGCACTCCTTCGTTTTCTCGGCCGCGACGTCGACTTCGCCGCGCCGGAGATCCGCGTCCGCGCGGGATCGCAGGTGCGGCCAGAGGCGCCGTATGAGCTGGTCAAACAGATGCGTGCGAGCGTCCTCGTTCTCGGTCCGCTCGTCGCGCGCTTCGGTCGCGCGAAAGTTTCGCTTCCCGGTGGCTGTGCGATTGGCGCCCGGCCCATTGACCAGCATCTCAAGGGTCTCGAAGCGATGGGTGCGAGCATTCGTCTCGAACGCGGCTACGTCATTGCCGAAGGTCCGGGTGGCGGCAGACTTCGCGGCGCGGAGTTCTCCTTCGACTTGCCTACAGTGACGGGCACCGAGAATCTCATGATGGCTGCCGCGCTTGCGAAGGGGCGCACCACGCTCGTCAATTGCGCACGGGAGCCCGAGGTTGAAGAGCTGGGACGCATTCTCAACAAGATGGGTGCCAGGGTGAATGGTGCCGGCACCGACGTGATGCACATTGTGGGTGCCGAGCCTGGCGCGCTCGGGCCGTTTGATCATGCGATCATCCCCGATCGCATCGAGGCGGGCACGTACATGGTGGCCGCTTCCATCGTCGACGGCAGCGACGTTTTGCTCGAAGGCGCGGAGCTTCGCGATCTCGAGGCCCTTTCGATCAAGATGCGTGCAGCGGGCGTGGAGATCTCGAGCGAAGGACAGAACGTGCGCGTGCGTCGCCGCGGTCCACTCTGCGCGACGAACCTCGCGACTGCGCCCCACCCCGGTTTTCCAACGGACATGCAGGCGCAATTTCTCGCGCTGATGTCGATGGCGAACGGTGAAAGTATCATCCGCGAGACCATCTTCGAGAACCGCTTCATGCATGTCCCCGAACTTCAGCGCATGGGCGCAAGCGTTGTCGTTCGCGGCAACACCGCGGTGGTGCAGGGCGTGAGGAAGCTCTATGGAGCGTCCGTGATGGCGACTGATCTTCGTGCGAGCGCTTCGCTCGTCATCGCCGGCCTCGCGGCCGATGAGGAGACCGAGATTCGCCGCGTCTACCACCTCGATCGCGGCTACGAACGCATCGAGGACAAGCTTCGTGCACTCGGTGGCGACGTGAAACGCGTGCGCGGCGCGGAGGCGTAACGTCCACGCCGCTTGTCTTTGCATGGTGCACATGGCGCTCCTCACGGCGACGGTGTTGACCCTGCGTCCACGGCGTTCGGTGCGTCGAGGCGCACGAGCGGTCTCCACTTTCTGATCGCGGTCCGCCCGATGCCTTTGACGCGCATGAGATCTTCAATGCGTTGAAAGCGTCCGATGCGGCGCCGCAGAGCGACGATCGCGGCGGCACGCTTGGCTCCGACACCAGGCAACCGCCGGAACTCGTCTTCGCCGGCCGTGTTCAGGACCACCGGATCTGCAGGTGTGGCTCGAGTTCGCGCTCCGCCAGCGTGCTCGACGGGGAGCGCCGTGCCCGCATCCAATTGCAACTCAGTTGCGATTTCAGTCTCGGAGGCGGGCGCCGCTGCGTCGTTTTCGGTGATCAGCGGCGTTTCAACGGGCGGTGGGTTGTCCGTCAGCCCGAGCGCAACACCTGAATCTCGATCCCCATTTGACGGAGCGTACGTCGTAGTGGCGGCCGAGCTGGCGATTGCCGATCGCCCGATCCACGCCAAAAGGACGAGTGCGGCACCAATGCCGATCGCACGGACAAGCAGCGGCGCGAACGTGGAGGAGCGATAGCGTGCGCTGAGGGCGCACATGGCAAGGACGATCTTCGATTGACCAGACAGAATGACGGCGGGCGTGTTCATCGGGGATCCTTTGGTGGTTTGGACCGTGTGAGCGAGGCACACGAGCGCCGCAGCGAGTTGCGGGCCAACGCGAGTTCCAAGGATTTCCCGGCCGGTCGTGAGTTGTCCGCCTGTCGCGGACAGGTCTCCGACGGACTGCCGACATGTCCCACGCGTTTGTCGGTCGTTGCCGGCCCGTGCTAAAAACTCTGTTTCGGCATGAAGGCCTGAACCGCGGAGGATTGACCATGTCCAAGCAACACGACGCCGAACAATTGCATCTTGCGCGTGTCGAGCACGAGCTCGCGCCACTCGGAGAGGGTGCGCATGCGTCGGACATGGGACGGCGCGCGTTTCTTGGAACGGCGGCTGCGGCCACCGCGACCCTCGCCGTGTCAGGAGCGTTTGCGGGATCGGCTCCGGCGGGAAAGAGCCTCGCTGCCGCGCCGCCGAAAGGCTTTTCGCCCATGTCGGCACCAGGCAAGATTGTCAAAGTGACGAAGGCCAATAGCCTCAAACCCAATGGCCTCTATCCGAAAGACGAAGATGCGAAGGCCATGCTCGAAAAGGCCCTCTGTGAATTCACGGGCAAGAGCGATATGCCAACTGCCATTGCGCAATTCCTTCACAAGGACGATATCGTTTGCGTGAAGGTCAACGGAATTGCCAAGCAGAATATGAGCAACAACAAAGAGCTCGTATTGCCGTTTCTCGAGGCCATGATTCAATCGGGCGTAAAGCCAGAGAACATTACCGTGCTCGAGCAGTATGGTGATTATATGGCGGGCACGCGCATCACGGCGAGCAACGTCCCGAAGGGCGTCAATCTTGCGATTCACAACAATGGCAATGCCACCATGGAAGATCGGCTTATTCCCGGAACCGGGGTAAGAACGAAATTCGTCAAATACCTCACGGACGCCACGGCAGTCGTGAACTTCGCGCTCATCAAAGATCACTCGATTTGCGGTTACACCGGGCAGCTCAAAAACATGACGCACGGCTGCACCATCAACCCAAGTGACTTCCATGCGCATCACGCGAGCCCCCAGATTGCGCAGCTCTTCGCGCAGGACGTGATCAGAAGCCGTATGCGCCTGTGCATCGCCGACGCCTTCAAAGTCATGTTCGATGGCGGTCCGCTTTGGAAGCGTCCGGAGGCCGTCAAACCGTTCGAGTCCATCTACGTCTCGACCGATCCTGTGGCGATGGATGTCGTCGGTTGGGACGTCGTCGAAAAATTCCGCGCCGACCACAAGATGAAGTCCCTCACGGAATCAGGGCGTGAGCCGGCGTACATCAAGGCCGCCGCCGATCTCGGTCTCGGCGTCTTTGATCGCGCGCAAATCAAGGTCAAAGAGATCGTCATTTAGGGCGTGTCCCTGGATTCCGGACCGAGGCAGCGAGAGCGCGTTTTACGTGGAGCCTCTCGTTGACATTGACGTGGTCGTTCGACGGCGACGGCGACGTGAACGAAACAACCGGTTCGTCGCCGTCGCCGTTCACGTCAAAGTCAACGATCACGCTGACGAGTTGCCGCTGTGGTCTCTATCGCCCACATCTTTCGTTCCGTATCGGGCAGCGCAAACGGGGCATCGCGTCGCAAATGTTCGGAGGTTCGATCGCTCGGCGCGATCTGGCATCTTGCCGCGAGCGAGCATTCGTAGCATTCGCTTGTCGTGGATTCCAAAGATCTCCACGTGGCGGAAGCGAGCGGGCTCGCGGTGGACGCTCCACCAAGCGGACCGCGTGACGCCGTAGAGGAGCGCACGACCGCTATCGATCTCGAGGACGTTCGCAAAGGCGGCGATGTCGTGATCGATCAAGCGTGCCTTGTCGTCATCTACGGTCCGGAGCTTGGCAGGCGAGCCACGCTCGTGAAGAGCATCTTCGAAATCGGACGATCTTCGCGCGCCGATCTTTTGATCGATCAAGAGAGCGTCAGCCGTCATCATGCACAGATCTTCTGGGACGGGCTGCGCCACACCCTCATTGATTTAGGCTCGACGAACGGCACGTTCATCAACGACCAGAGTGTGACGGAGCGCGTGCTTGCGGATGGTGATCAAATCAAGATCGGACAATCCATTCTCAAGTACATGGCCGGCGACAACGTCGAAGCTGCCTACCACGAAGTCATCTACCGCCTCATGACGACGGATACGCTCACGCAAACGTACAATCGCCGCTACTTCAACGAGGCGCTCGATCGTGAGTATCACAGATCCCTTCGCTACCAGTGCGCGTTGTCACTCGTGATTTTCGACATCGATCACTTCAAGGACATCAACGATACCTACGGGCACGTTGCGGGGGACAACGTGCTTCGGCAGCTCGCGCTCGTCGTCAAGCCCCGCCTGCGAAGCCAGGACATTTTTGCGCGCGTGGGCGGAGAAGAATTCGCCGTCATGCTGCCCGAGGTCGAACTCGCCGGTGCGCGCATCGCGGCCGACAAGGTTCGTAAGCTCGTCGAGACCGCACGCTTTTCCATCGATGACCCGAATGATCAAAAGGAGATCGGCTGTACGGTCAGCGCGGGCGTTGCCTCGTTCGACGAGCATATGGCATCTCCAACCATGCTCTACGAAAAGGCCGACGCAGCACTCTACATCGCAAAGAATCTCGGTCGTAACCGCATCTCCGGCTGACCGCTCTCGCTTTGGCGCGATCTCTTCGTTGGGCCTGCGCTGCGGTCCTCAAAGCCATACAAGGCTGTTCACTTCGCTTCGCTCCGTCGCTCTCACTGCACTCCGTCCACTTCGTGGACTCCGTGCAGTTCGAGTCCGGTCGCATCCCACGCTCCGCCTCGACCTCGCGCCAAATCGAGAGCGGTCTACCACTCACTCCCGGGCTCAATGCATGTATGTTGCACGCGTCATCAGCGCGGACATATAGCCTGCGACCGCGGGTATGCTGCTTGCGACACGTGCCCGTGGGTGAGGAGGCACTGCCATGAACAGGAACATGCACTGGTTGACGACGGCTCTCGACGGGTTTCTTGGGTTTCTCCCGAACCTCGTCGCAGGTTTATTCATTTTGCTGCTCGGGTACGTCATCTCGCGTGTTCTTTCGCGCGTGACGCATTCGATTCTGCATCGCCTCGGGTTCGATCGCCTCATGACGAAGCTCGGCATCGTCAGTCGTAAAGAGTCCGATGTCGCGTCGCATTGGGCTGGCACTGCCGTGTTCGTGGTTGCCATGCTTGCCACGGTGATGCAGGTGGCGCGCACATGGAACATGTCGTTCGTGGCCGCCGGCTTCGCGCGGCTCATCGAGTACGCGCCGCACGTGCTTGGAGCGATCGTCATCTTCGGCGCGTCGGTGATCTTGGGCAACTGGGTCCGCGACCGACTGCTTCGCACACCAATCATGAACGAAGGCGATACGCGCGACGGCCAGATGCATCTCGTCCCGCCCGGGGCACGCGGTGTCATCATTGCCATCGGTGCTTTCATGGCGCTTCGCGAGCTGCAGATTGCGCCCGAGATCGTGAACACCGCGTTCTCGCTCACACTCGGCGCCATTGCACTCGCCGCGGCACTCGCGTTCGGGCTCGGCGGTCGCGACGTGGCCGCGCGCCTCGCGCAGTCCTGGTACGACAAGCGTCGCGGAGGTCCGTCTCTCGGCGCTACGTAACGCGTTCGAGTCGAGTAGCGAGCGATCACCGGCAGGCGCCGCACTCGGGGAGCGGCGCGCCGGGCTTGAGCTGCGCGATCCAGAGGCGAAGATTCTCTCGCTCGTCGAAGGTGAGCGCTTGCTGCCCGTAGCCTGTTACGTCAACGGAGGGGTACGGCATCTGCGCGCCGAGCACGGCGTTGTCGAGCGCAGCTCGATCGGCGTCGCTCGTCATTGGCGACACCGGCACGAGCGGGACGAAGGGCGGAGGCGAGGGTTCTTGCGCCTGCGCCGCACATGTGACGTTCGGCGCAGGCAGCGGCTGCTCTGGGATTTTCGCGAGCGCCACCTTGTAGAGGAGCCAACTGTTCCCCGGATTTCCTGGATCGATGAGGGGCATGTCGATGCCGAACACCGACCCGGCGGTCCGCGGGGTTCCCGCGACTGCGCCCGTGTTTGCTCCTTGCGCAACGCGGCTGATTGCCGTGTTCGCGAGGCCGCTCGACGTCGTAAGCACGAGGCCAGCGGCGGCTTGATTTCCGTCGCCGTGGCAGAGCGCCGAGCTGCACTTGTCGATGAAGATCGGCGTCACGTCACGACACAGATCGAGCGTTGGCTCTCCGGTTCCAACGCCGTTCGGTTCACCCACTGTGAAGGCGATCTCGAGCGTCTGATTTGGCGAGAGCGTTGCGCGATCGATCGCGCGAACACCGCCGAGATCGGAGTCGTCCTCGGGGATCCCAAGAAACAATTTGTATGTCAGATTCTTGGTGAGCCACGGCCGTCCGGCGATCTGGCGTGCGAGCGTCACCGTGCGCGCCACCGGATCGTAGGAGACAGTTGGGAGCAAGCCAGACGTAACATTTTGGTTGCTCGCGTCCGTAAGGCTGAACGACTGCCGAGTCACGGTCGACGGCAGGAGGTAGCGATCGAATGCGACGGTGATGACGCCGTCTTCCGGCATCGGTCGATCGGGGCCCACGCTCACACCCGTGATGAAGATCGGCGGACCGACAACGCTCTCGTTGTGCGGATGCCCGCCGTCACACGCCGCTACGATCATCGCCACGACGAGCGACGCGCCGCCGCGTGAGGACACTAGGAGTCGGAGTACATCGTGAGCTGCTCGCGAACCACCTGTTCGGTGACGCCGGTGCGGATGTGCTCCTTCAATACGTCAGCGAGGGTGATGAGCAGATCATCGACGCCCTTGTCCTCGATCAGTTTCTGAAGGAGTGCTTTTGCCTCGCGGCTCTCGTCTCCCCGCAGGAATTGGCGCACGGTGTCGAGCGAGATCTCGCCCTGGAAATCCAGGTACATGTTCTCCAGGAGATACCGTACAAGCTCTTTCACCGAGAGCCTCCTTCTCGTGCTTTGACGCCGGGGCGGTGGGAAAATCCCACGATGAACTGCAAATGAGAAACGAACTGACCGTATAGCTTCCGGCGGCCTCGGGAGGCAACCCCGAATCGGGCTTGGTGGCGCGATTTGCCGAGTTTACGCGCTGATTTTTTGGATCACCGGCACCTTGCAAGGACCGACGCCGACATCTCGTGACACACGAAGCAAGGCCGCGGGTTACGTCGCATCTGCGTCGCGCAATGGCTCGCGAAGTTCCCCAGGTGCGGATTGTAGCCGCCGCCGATCCCCTGGCCGCCGTGACACGCGACGCAGTCACGTTCGATGTGGCAGCTCACGCACGCGTTGAGATTGCGCATGGCCTCGAACGAGTGATGTCCCGGTCTGCGCGGTGGATCACTCCACACCGATTTTGGCGGATGGAAACGACCTGGCTCGCGCACGCCGCTCGGGCCGCTCATCGACACGCCGAGCCGCTGGTGACACGGCAGGCAGAAGCTTTGCTCGCGGTGGCAGCTCGTGCACTTCTGCGTCGCGAGCCGCGCTTCGACCGGATGCATCGCGAGGTAGTCGCTCGGGTGGATGTTGCGCGGGCGCACGCGCCCGTCATGGCACCCTGCGCAGTACTCTTCTTTGTGGCAGTTCGCGCAGAACTCGGAGTCGTTGGCCGCAACCTGCTTGTGCCGCTGAAGAAAGTCCGGCGTGTGCTCCGCGTCGTGCAGACCTCGCTCCGGAAGGAGCACGCCGCTCGGAAAGACCGTGCGGAGGCGGCCGCCTTCGTTGGTGCCTCCCTTGATGTGGCACGTCTCGCACGCGCCCTTGGCATCACCGCTGGCGGGTGACTCCGGCTGCTGGTGACATCGCAGGCACGCGCGCATGCGAGGAAGATCGTCGCGCGTCGCAAGCTCGCTCTCCTGGACGTCGCCATGACACTGCGCGCAGCCAATGTTGCGTGCTCCGTGCTTTGCGTGGCTGAAGATCACGTTCGGCCGCGGTATTTCCAGTTTCGCGACCCGGTTGCCGTCGCCCTCTCGATATCCAACGTGGCAATGGTTGCACTTTCCCATCTTCTCGTCGTCGCCGGGCTGGACGTGATGGAGATCGAGATGGTTGGTGCCATGGCATGAATCACACGTCGTGCCTTGCGGCGTGAGGATCTCGCCGGAGGTTTGACTCGTGAGCGCATTTGGATGGCACGTCTTGCATTCGAGCTTTTGGTCTTTGACGTGGGACTTGTGGTTGAAGCGGATCGTGATGTTTTGCGGCGGGAAGATGGCTTTGCTCGGGCCGCCGTTGTCGGCGTCGGATCTTGCGAACGCTGGCGCCTGTACGAACGCAAGGAGCGCCGCGACCACGAGGACACCAAGCAAGAACCAAAAAGCTGGCGCCAACGGTGGCACCGCAAACGATTTGGTGCGAGGTCGAGGCGGGGCCGAGCAGCGGACCGGAACAGCCTTTTGGCTTTGAGGACCGCAGCGCAGGCACCAACGAAGAGATCGCGCCAAAGCGGAAGCGGTCATTTGGTGACCGCCAGGTTGAGCCAAAACATCAGGCGGAAGCGCTGCCCCGACAGCCGGTTGATGTCGTGCTCGAATTCCGCGAGCGCGAGCGATCTCGGCATAAGCTTGTATCCTGCACCAATCACGTACTGAGCAGAGACGGCGCTGCGACTCGTGCGGTCGGCGTCGTTCCACTGCCAGACGCCCGCACGCCCTTGCAGCACGTAACGCGTTTCGAGCACGCGCTCGCCGTAGACGTCCATGCCGATGCGATCGCTCGACATCGCGAAGTCGCCCGCGCCGCGCGCGCCGAACTGCCCTTCGCCCCATCGGTAGCGCACCGAGACGTCGCCGCCGCCCATGGGTTCGAACTCACTGTCTTCGGCGGCGGTTTGGACCATGAAGACGCGTCCGCGCAGGCCTCCGGCGATGCTCAACTTTTCGGTTGCGTCCCAATTCGCGCGCACGGACAGATCGTTCATGGGGGAAGGCATGAAGAAATTCCAGATCGAGTCGGCGTCGAACGTGGGCACGTAGTAGTCGTAGTCGGCGCTCACCGTGACGCGTTTGGAGACGTAGGCGTCGACCGACGCGAAGAGGGTCGACATGCGTGCAATATACATGTCGTAAGCAAGCCCCGCTTTGGCTCCGCCAACGTTGGCGAGCGTTGCATCCATCGCGAAGCCCACGCGCTCCTGCGAGACGCGCCAGCCATCGTACGTGGTCGACGTGCCGGGACTGCTCGCAAATGCCGCGACGTTCGAACTGCCTGTATTTTCCACGCGTCGGTAGGTGAGCCGCCCGTGCAGCCAAGACAAGCCCGTCGTCTCGATGGCAAAGCCATAGGCGGGAGCCACGTCGTTCTGCTGAAACGACGTCCACGAGCCCGTGTCGTAGCCTGTTCGATCCCCGCGCCAGATGCCGTCGCGCTCGTAGCGCGGCAAAGACAGCGGCATGCCCCCACGTTGCTCCATGCCTCCGTAGATCTCGGTTGCGAAGTAGTACGGCGTCGTGATCTTCACGAGGCCGCCGTCGAACGACCACCAGCCGAGCGCATCGGTCACGTACTGGCGGCCGATGCGGAAGCCGAGCCACCCGCCGAGAAAACGACGGCCTTCGACATAGCCGTACATGAGATCCACGGGTCCGCGATCGAAGCCGGGGACGAGGCGGCCGAAGTTCGACACCTGCGTTTCCGCGCTGTCGCCGCCGTAGTCCGCGTCGTAGCGAAGGCGAGCGCGAAACGACAGCTCCGGCCCTTTGCCGTCCTTTGGTCGGTCGATCAGATCGTAGACCGCAACGCCGAGCGTCGTCGTCAGGCGCCGGCGCGTGATGACGGTTTCGCCCGATGGGCTGCGCATCTCGTAAAACTGCGCCGCCGAGTCGACAGTGAGTTCGGAGTCGGCAGCGCGGGCGATCCCGGCGTCCGCGAGTGTCGGCGGCGTAAGCAGAAGAGCGGCGACGGCGTGACGTGCGGACATCGAGAAGTAGCGCTCCTCGCGGGCTGCGCCGTTAGCGGTTCAGACCGCAGCTTCGAGCGCCAAGGTCCGCGGTGCAAGCGTGTTCACCTTGAATGGCTCGAGTGGTCCCTTTCTTGACGCGTTGTCTCAAGGGGTGGCACCCTCTTCTCAAAGCCCGTGACGGATGCCGCACAGCGATACCGCGTCGTAGAAAAACTTGAATCAGGCGGCATGGCGGAAGTGTTCCGCGCCGAGAGCGAAGGCCTTCAAGGTTTTCGAAAGCAGGTCGCGATCAAACGTGTTCTGCCTCACCTGTCCGAGAAGAAGAAGTTCATCTCGATGTTCTTGGACGAAGCGCGTCTCTCGGCGCAGCTCTCGCACTCGAATTGCGTGCAGGTTTTCGATATCGGCGTTGGCGACAATGCTTTCTTCATCGTGATGGAGTTCGTTGACGGGGCGAACCTCAAATCGATCGCCGAGTCGTTGAAGAAGCAGGGGAAGGATTTCCCTGTCGCGTCGGCTGCCTGGATTGCCCAGGAAATTTCGAAGGGCCTCACGTACGCTCACGAGCTGACGGACTCGAACGGCACGCCACTTCGCATTGTCCATCGCGATATGTCTCCGCCGAACGTGCTGATTACGAAATTCGGCGAAGTGAAGATTGTGGATTTTGGTCTGGCGAAAGCGAGCTCGCAGCTCGAGAAGAGCGAGCCCGGTATCATCAAGGGCAAGTTTTCCTACCTGTCTCCCGAAGCGGCCATGGGCCACGATGTTGACGCGCGCGCGGACATCTTCGCGGTCGGCATCATCCTCTGGGAGCTGCTCGCCGGACAGCGCTTGTTCCTCGGCGATACGGATTTTCAGACCGTCAAGAGAGTGCAAGCTGCACAGATCCCGCCGATTTCCGAAATCAATCACAAGGTGCCGCCGGAGCTCGAACGCATCGTCAACAAGGCGCTTACGAAGGATTTGCTTCGCCGTTACGCAACGGCCCGCGATCTTGGGCAAGATCTCGTGCGCTTCTTGTTCTCGTTCGGTCAGCCCATCAGCGATTACGACATTGCCCAGATCGTGCAAGGCACGATGCGCGAGAAACGAGTCAAGACTCCTCAGGGATCGATCATCGACAAGCTGATTGAGGAGGCACTTTTCGAGTTCACGTCGCTCAAAGAAGACGGCGCGGAGGAACACGGCAATCTTTCGGGCACACCGTCGACTCCGCTCGTTGCGGATTGGACTCACGAGATCACCATCTCCAACGTCAAGCGGGCAGGCTACGATCCCGTTCGCGCGTCGCTCCCACCGGAGATTTTCGAACAAGGAAATTTGTCGGCGCTCGAGGATACCGATTCCTCTCGGTTTCCAGCGAAGGTGGGTGAAGCTGCTTCTCGGTCCAAGCAACCCGCGAAGGGTGCAGACAAGGGCGCGTCCGACAGCAAGTCGAATCCGCGATCGTCGAAGACGCCGCCCGCCGCAGGCATGACCGGGGTGATCGTCGGCTTGCTCGTTCTGCTCGCAGTCGCGGCGGGCCTCGTGGGCGCGTGGTTCACGGGCCTCCTTCCGCATTGACCTGCTGCGAGCCGCGATGCCGGCGTTGGGCTCTGCGCTCATTTGCGCGTGGCCCTTCGCGTGAGCTATCGATGGCACCGTGGTTTCTCGCCGGCTGTTCGTCCTGCTCTTCGTGGCCGCGGGCCTTGGCGGTCCACTCGCAACCACCACGCCGTCGGAGGGCCGGTCTCGACCGTGCCTAACGGGCATGGCGCACATCGCGATGCCGGGTATGCATGCATTCTGCATAGATCGCTGGGAGGCGCAGGTCGTCGAGATTCGGGGGAGGAAAGAGATCGCTCACACGCCCACGCAGCCAGTAACGAACCTTCAGGTGAAGGCCGTCACGCGCGCCGGCGTGATGCCGCAGGCGTATATCTCGAGGAACGAGGCGGAGGCAGCATGCAAGGCTTCGAAGAAGCGCCTCTGCTCCGGTGACGAATGGGAGCACGCATGCCAGGGAAGGGTGCCGACCACCTTCCCGTACGGCGACGAGCGCAAGGCTGGCTACTGCAACGATGGTGGACGCGCACCACTTGCGTCGCTCCATCCCGAGCTCGGTGAGGATGTTTACGCGTCGAGCGAGGCATTGAACGATCCGCGCATCAACCAAGCAGAGAACACGGTGGCAAAGACTGGATCGTTTGCAAAATGCAAGAATACGTTCGGTGTTTACGACATGGTTGGCAACCTGCACGAGTGGGTATCTGACGTGCAGGGATCACGCGGGACGTTCCGCGGTGGCTACTACCAAGACACGCATATCAACGGTGACGGCTGCAAGTACCGCACGGTGGCGCACGATCCGAATTATCACGACTACTCGACGGGATTCCGCTGTTGCGCCGATCCGAAGTAGCCATGGGATATGAAAAGTATGAACGCGCGACGGGCTTTAGCACTCCTGCCGGAAGTATTCCGGCAGGAGTGCTAGCAAAGCCGCGGGAGCGGCTTTTCGGAGGGGTGAATTGCCGGCGAAAGCGGGCAAGAGGGGGCGCCGCGCCCCCTTGAGACAAGTGAACACGACGGGTTTCCGCGAAGCGGAAACGCATAGCCCGGAACGAAGTTCCGGCAGTAGCGTTAATCTGGGTCGGCGCAGCCGTAGAAAAGGTCGAGCACGCGCGTCATCATCGCCGGATCTTCGCTGCCGCAGAGTTCGCGAATCGAATGCATGCTCAGCATGGGGCTGCCCACGTCGACGGTGCGAATGCCGAGGAGCGTCGAGGTGATGGGGCCGATCGTCGAGCCGCAAGGTAGATCCGTGCGGTGTACGTAGTTTTGCGCGGGCACTTCGGCGCGCGCGCAGAGATCGCGAAAGAGAGCCGCCATTTTGCCGCTCGTCGCGTAGCGTTGTTGGCTATTCGTCTTGATGACCGGACCGCCGTTCAGGACGGGTTTGTGGCGTGTTTCGTGGCGTGATTCGTAATTTGGATGGACCGCATGCGCCATGTCTGCAGACACGCAGAGCGAGCCGGCGAGTGCGCGATGGAAGCTTTCGCGGCCGCCGCCGCGGCCGAGGACGATGCGCTCGAGTGTGCGCGGCAACGCCGCGGAGTGCGCGCCGTACGCGGTCTCGCTGCCAACCTCTTCATGGTCGAACAGTGCGCAGACGGCCACGACGTCGCTTGCCTCCACGCGCTCGGCCGCGGCGATGATCGCGCAGATGGCCGCGTGCGACATGGCGAGATTGTCCAGACGCGCGCCGAAGATCATCTCGCCGCCGCGCCCTCCGCGCGTCGGCGGAACGACGTCGTAGAGCATGAGTTCGTTGCCTGCGATGCGCTCTCGGTCGACGCCGATCTTGTCCGCGAGCATTGCCCGAAGATCTTTCGCGCTCTCGTTCGCGAGACCGAAGATCGGCGCGAGGTGCTCCTGGCGATTGAGCACGACCCCCTTGTCGTTCACGTCGCGATCGAGATGGATCGCGAGCTGCGCGACGCGAAGCATGGGTTCGTCGAATCGAACGAGGCGCGTTTCGAGTCGCGACGAGCCGTCGTTTGGTGCGAGGAAAACCCTGCCTGCGAGCGACAGATCCCGATCGAGCCACGAGTTCAACAAGGCGCCGCCGTAAACCTCGACGCCGAGCTGCGCGTAGCCTTCTTTCGTGTACTCGGGCGCGGGCTTGAGCCGGAGGTTCGGGCTGTCGGTATGGGCACCGACGATGCGAAAGCCCGAGATCGGTTTCTTCTCGGGCACGATGAACGCAAGCAGACTCGATCCGCCGTGCGCGAAAAGGTAGCGACCGGGCGCGAGATCTTCCCATGAATCGGTCTCGGCAAGGGCCGAAAATCCAGCCGTGCGAAGGCGCCGCTGCGCGCTCTCCACGGCGTGAAAGGGTGTTGGGGATTCGCCGAGGTACGCGAGCAAATCAATCAAAATAGGATCGATCACGAGCTCCTTCTAGCCTACGCTAGGCCTCGCGATCCCCGGCACGGGTGGCGAAACTGGCAGACGCAGCGGATTTAGGTTCCGCCGCCGCAAGGCATGAGGGTTCAATTCCCTCCCCGTGCACTCTAAGAGCGAGTTCGACAGCCGTCGCGAGCGAATCGAGGTTAGGGCAGAGCGCGAGGAGCCCACGAAAGCGTACTTATCGTACGTGCGCAGGCACCGCAGCGCCCAACCGACGAATCGATTTCGCGCAGCAGGCTGCCCTACACGCTCTAAGTTCTCGGAATCATTCGGACCTTCGCCGCGATCGGCCGCTCGCGACCGTGTCGCGGGTGCGGTCGCCGGGTTTCGCTCGACGCACATTGCACATTTGCCTTGAGTCTCGCGTCGAGGATTCGGAGGCTCGGACTGGCTGGAAACACAACCCGCTGTCTCGTGGGTGTCAACCGAGCGGCCGCGGCTCGTTCGTGCGCACTGACGATCTTGCGCGCCCACGCCATTGCCGGACACCAAGCTCGGTGCGTGTGCGGTCCATCCGGTGGCAGATCATTGGTGGACGCCTGATGGATGGTACCCCGGGGCGTCATCCGCTGGTCGGGGTGGCCTGTCCGGGGTTGCCAGGGATGCCTGGCATGTCCCAACTCCGGAACTGAAAACTGTCAGTGACAAATCAAGGAATACGGGAGGAGACATGCCCAGCACCCCGGCTCGACAGTATTGAGGGGGTGCGCATGGCGGACAGCCCTCTTTTTGTGTGCGCGCCCCTGCAAATCCTCACATGGGATTACATCCGCCGACCAGAAGTGCGGCATTCCGTCTGCGCGAAAAATCCCATGACACCTCGCCACTGCGGATCGTAAGCTGCACCTTCATGACCCGAACGAGGACCAAACGCGATCTCACTCTTCTCAAAGAGGGCCAGATGCTGCGATACCATGAGCAGCAGTACGAGATCCAGGAGATCCTCGGCTCAGGGGGTGGGGGCCAGGTGCTCCTCGTCAAAAATCGCCATCTCAAAAATTTGTCCGTTATCAAAGTTCTCCACCGCGATTTGGCTCGCGACGAACGCTACGTGAAGCGCTTCGAGGAGGAAGCCTGTGTACTGGCAGGGTTAAATGACCCAGGCCTTGTCAAAGTCTTGCAACAAGGTCGCTTATCCGATCCTGTCGGTCTTCCCTTTATGCAAATGGAATATATTGAAGGAGAAACACTGCGCGACATTCTCAATCGAAAGAAGATGCTTCCAGTTGAGGTGAGGCTCATCATATTGATTCAGGTCTTTTCTACTCTGGCGAATTCTCACAAGGCAGGTATCATTCATAGGGATATAAAGCCTGAAAATATCCTCATTGTGGAGTCTCCAACAGGTCTTGTGGTAAAGATCTTCGATTTCGGTATTTTTCTGCACGATGAACGGGCTCCGGAGTCGGGTTCATTCGTAGGAACAATATGTTACGCTTCGCCCGAACAGCTCCGCGGATTTGATATCGACGGAAAGTCCGACATCTACTCGGTTGGGGTCATAGCCTACGAGATGTCGACGGGCAAGCGACCGTTTTCCGACGTTTACGATGGCTCTTTTGAAAGCATGTGTAAGACCATCGGCATCAAAGTGCTTCCCCTCGTATCCGTCGATCCGAGCATTCCTATCGAGTTTAGCGAATTCGTCGAGGCGCTGCTTGAAAAGGATGTTTCGATGCGGCCGACAGCGGAGGCGGGTAAACAGAGGGGAAAAGCGGTTCAACAGCAGCTTTTTGTCCGTCACGGTGCGCCACACACGATGGAAGACGCGCAAGTGCGGGCAGCCGAGGTGGAACGGATCGACATCGAGGACGTGGAAAATCGAACGTCACCGGACGGGAGAATCTCGACCTTCGCGAGAGAGGATTTTGGGAAGGCTGAGACCGAGCGCGATACGGCTCATCGCATTCAACAGTCCGGGGATACCGATCGTATGAACGAACACGAATCGGGAGAGCGCACCAGGATTCCTGATGGGTCGGACCCTCCAGAGTCACCGAGCGCTATCGCTGCATACCTTGATTCTTTAGGGTCTTCGGAATCCCCGAATCATGCCATCGTCGACGAGGCCGACGTGAACGACCGAGTCAGATACCCGACGACGGAGCGAGTTGAGCCAACGGTCGTATCGCAGTCCGAAGATCGAGTGTATGATAAAGATGATAAAATGGTGGTTGCCCAGCGAGGGGATGGGACACTGCGCCGGGGTGACGGAGAAGTCCAACTACCGGATCCCCCGAATCGCGCCTCCGATCTTGGAGATGACCACCCCAAAGGCCTCACGGAAGAAGAGTTGCGTGTCGTGTGCGGGGCACTCGTAGACGAAGCCGTACGCGTTCTGCGACCGCTGCTATCGAGCTACACCCTCGAGCATATGTCCATTTATCGCCGAGACGCAGCGGCCGACTTCATGGAAACCTTGCGAGCGAAACCCTTCGCAGAAGCCGTCCAATCCATTCGAGCCGAGATTGCGGAAGTGGCCACGGAGCTGGCTGCCCAGCGCCAGAACAGCAAAGGCCGTGCGGATGCGATGCCTGAACCGCCCCAGCAAGAGGCCGGTGCTCCAGAAGGCAGTGACGCCCCAGCAACGAACCTTCCCGCCTCCTCGAATGATGCCTCCGATGAAAGTGATTCCTCAGAAGGCCCCACGGACGAAGAGGTGCGTGCCATGGCTAAGGAACTTACGGACGAAGCCATAAGTGTCTTGCGAGCGGACC
Organism: Polyangiaceae bacterium; assembly: GCA_009781005.1. Lineage (GTDB taxonomy): Bacteria > Myxococcota_A > Polyangia > Polyangiales > Polyangiaceae > Labilithrix. Next base: position 122,229 of record WQYX01000001.1, read on the forward strand.
TCCATGGCGAGGAGGCGTTGCTCGTCGTCCGACGAAACTACGAGGCGGCGGCGCTGCGGGAACTTCGCGCGGGCCCTTTCGAGGAAGTCGTCCGCAGAATTCGAACCAACATCGCGGAATGGGCCGCCAAGCGCCAGGCCAGAAAAAGCCATGCGGACGTGGTGCCGGACGAAGAGTTGTGTGCCGTGTGTGAGGAGCTCGTGGACGAAGCCGCACGCGTTCTGATGCCGAACTCTACGAGCGAGGAGCGAGCTGCTCCTCGCCGAAAGTTAGCGGGAATATTCATAACGTCGTTGCGGGCAGACCCCTCCGAGGAGAACATCCGTTCCATTCGAGAGATGATCGCCACGAAGCGCGAGGAAATGGCCGCGGAGCGTGCCAGGATACTCAATGAGCCGGCCGCCGCAACGCTCGCGCCCGTCGTCAGTCATAGGAAGGTGACGTGGAAGAACATTGCCATTTATGGCTTGCTTTTGGTTATCTCTTCTATTCTAGCTTTGGGGGTGTTCCACCTCCTGGGTTACTTCGACCTTAGGTCAATCCTCACGCACCCCGAGCCCGGCGCCGCTCCTCCGCCCCTCGTCGAACCGGCGGCACGCACGGTGACTCCGCCTTCGCCTGCGTCCTCTGCCTCCGCCACCGAAGTGTTACCTCCGACACCTAAGATCGCGCCTTCCGCCGTAAAACGCCCCGTGTCCCCCGCCTCCTCGAGTTCCGCGCGCGAGACGGATGAGTCCCTGCGGTTCTATGAAAAGGATCGGAGAACCCGATGATCGACGATCGTGAAAAAGAAGAGGCGAACGATCGTGAAAACGAAGGCAACGCGGACGCGAGTATCACGGACGTAACCGGAATCCCAGTGGAAGCATTGGATCAGCGGTTAGAGAATTTCGTCCAGCACGGCCGGCTGATGATGATGCAGGAGGAGAAGATAGAGATTGACCTTAAGAAGGTGCCCAAAAGGAAGAAGTTTGATAAGTTTGACAAGGCAAAAGGGGAGAAGGAGAAGTTCAAGACGGATTACGAGCCTCCCCCCGATAATAGGCAGCTTGCCCATACGGCAAGGTTGCCGCTGCTGGCTCCTTCGGATGGGGCTGCAACTGAGACGACGGCGGTGATGCGAGAAAGCAATCGACCGACGCCGATGCGACCTCCAGCGGAGCCCGAGGTAGAAACGCAGGAAACGACGGTGCCGATGGTGATGGGGCGTGCGGTTTCGGAGGCTGTGCCAAGAAGTGACCGTCTGACGCCATCCCTGCCCCCTCCGAAGTCGGTGTATAAACAGACCTTGCTGGGTGTTGCGCCGGAAGCAAACCATGAGGAACGGCGCAAGAGCGAGGCTGGGACGGAGACGCCGGAGACGAAAGGGAACACGGCGAGGATGCCTGCGGTTGTGCCGGGATGCGATTATCCGACGCCGCCATCGTTACCAGCCGATCCGGACAAGATCACATCTCCGGAGACGCCCGCGTCGAAACGCGCGAAGATGCAGCCGGTGGCGATACCGATAAATCCGCGTCCGGTGCTGACGCGGAAGCCCCCGGTGAAGGAGGCAGTTAAGGCGGAAAGGGTTGTCAGCTCGGCGCGCAAATGGGGAGTTTATGCGGGGATAGCTGTGGCGGCTGTCGCCGTGGTGGGGTTGGTGGGGGCGGTCGTGGTGATGTCGAAGGGGGAGGACAAGAAAGACGCAAGCGCGGATGCATCGGTGGCGAGTGTGGTGCCGGTGGCGATTTCTCCGCCGCCGCCGAGTGCCACGAGTCCGCCGGTGGTGGAGGTGGCAGAGAGTGATGCGAGCGATGTTGCAAGCCACCATGATGCAAGCAGTGTTGCGCCGGCGACGCCTGTGCCGACTTTGACGAGCACGAGGAAGCCGACGGTGCGTGAGAAGGGACATCGAACTGGCGCGGTGAAACCTACAACACCGATCCCAGTAGCTCCATCTCCGACAAGGCATGAACCCGAGAAGCTAAGGCCAACCCATGAAGATCCAGACACTGTTCTCTAGGAAAATCCTCTTGTATCCAACCTTCGCTTGCACATTCCTGTTCGCATTAGGGGCATCTCCGGCATTTGCTGAAACACCACAACAAATCGCGGAGGCACATTTCAAGACTGGATTGAAATTGTATGATCAATCGAGCTATGAAGCGGCACGGTTGGAGTTTTTGCAAGCACAATCGGTGTATCCGCGGGCGGCACTTTTAAGAAATTTGGCGCTCTGCGAGCTGAAAACGAATCGGCCTCTCGAGGCCATTCAGCATTTGCGCGCATACCTGGCCGATCCAGAGGCGGATAAAAGAGAGCTCGCGAAGAAGAATCTTGAAGAGGCCTTGGCGAGAACAGGTCATGTCAATGTGCAGGCAACGGATGGCACAACACTCGCCGTTGACGGCAAACCGCAACCGCAGCAGGGAAATGCGCCGTTCAAGGAAGCGCTGGATGTGCTGCCTGGCAAGCATGGGATTGAAGCGCGGCTTGGCAACCGAACGCGCAGTATCGAGGTGGATGCACCGGCTGGAAGTACGGTGGAAGTGGATCTTCGCTTTGAGCCGCCGGTGGTTGCGCCTGAGAAAACTGCGCCATCTGTGGTGTTGTCGAGCATGAGGACGTTGACCCCACCGCCTGTAGAAGCCGAGCGTGGCAGCAATAACGCGCGATATCTGGTGTCGGGTTCCCTCGTGGCACTTGGCGTGGTGGGTGTGGGGCTTGGAATTGGATTTACAGCGGCTGCCAACAGCGCCGCAAGTGACGTTGCGGAGGCTAAAGCAACGAGCGGGACGTACGCGTGCACGGGCACCACAGGCGGGGATTGTAGTTCGCGAAAAGGCAACGAGGATGCGCGGGCAAGAGATTCAAATATTGCGATGGGCATGTACATCGGTGGAGGCGTTCTTCTTGCCGCCGGGGTGACGACGTATTTTGTGTGGCCGAAGCTGGTGAAGCAGCAGTTGGGCAGTGTTGCGCCTTGGATAGGCAAGGATGTGGCTGGATTTGCTTATGGAAAGGAATTTTGACATGCGCACGATCTCGGTATTGGCGATGCTAGGAGGAATCCTTGTCGTGGGTGCGGCGCATGCTGCTTGTTACAAGACGACCTGCGAAGGCTACGGAACATGTCCCTATCCGGACGATTACTCAAAGGATGCCACCCCGGATGTCAATATCCCCGACGGTTGCGACGCCACCGCAGACCCAAAAGACTTCCCCGCCTGTCTCATTGACTCCTATGCAGTCTTCATCGACTCCAATAACGGCGATGACAGTGCCCCCGGGACAAAGACATCTCCGGTCAAGACCATCACTCATGCCTTGACGCTTCTTGGTGACAAGCCTCGCATCTACATTTGCGGCGATGGCACCTTGACCGAGCACGTGGAGCTCGCGAGCACCATCTCTCTTGTCGGTGGCTATGACTGCTCATGGACGTACACCGGGCAGAAACCGAAGATCTCTCCAACAACCATCGGCCCAGCACTCACGCTAACGAAGCTGGACCAAGTCATCATCTCGGACCTTGCGTTTGAGGCGCAAAGTGCCACCAACCCAGGCGAATCTTCTATTGCAGTCATCGCCAATCAGTCGAACGTCAATTTTAAGCGATGTGACTTGAGGGCCGGAGCAGGCCAGAACGGTCGGGATGGCAACGCAGGGGTAGCGAGCACGAATTACGACACCACCAAGACACGAGCGCCAACGGGCAATTCTGCGACTGGTTCGACTGGCGGAGACTCACAAGACTGCTCCACCAATCGTTGTGCGACGGGTCCCCAATCCGGAGGAGGCCAGGGAGGCACCGGCGGCGCGGATTCCACCAACGGTACGGATGGCACCCCGAATAATGGTGGTGGCAAGAGCGGCACCGCGAATATGGATTGCGGAAGTGGTGGGCTCGGCGGCAAAGGAGGCGATGGCACCTCTGGCCAGTCTGGCACGACTCCCACCGCCCCTACACCCGGCATGGTCACTTCAGGCTCTGGCGCGCTCGGCGCCGAAGGCATCTGGATGCCAGCGATGAGCCAAACTGGCATTCTCGGCAGCGTTGGACAAGGCGGCGGAGGAGGTGGCGGCGGCGATCCTGGCGACGGCAGCGCAGCAGGCGGTGGCGGCGGAGGCGGTTGTGGAGGCTGTGGAGGTTCGCCGGGCACCGCGGCTCAGGCCGGAGGCGCGAGCATCGCGCTTATCTCGTACAGGAGCCAGGTGACACTTGCCGGTTGCACACTCACGGCCGGCCAAGCTGGTAACGGCGGCCAAGGCGCAGCAGGCCAAAGCGGTCAACTGGGCGGCTTCGGAGGTGACCAAAAATCTCCCGGCTGCCAGGGTGGTGCGGGTGGCAAAGGCGGAGACGGCGGCTCGAGCGCCGGAGGCTCGGGAGGCATTGCGGCCGGCATTCTGTGGACTGGCGACGCTCCTCCTACGACCGAGAGCACCAACATCACGCCTGGTTACAAGGGCAACCCTGGAGTAGGCGGTAATCCTGGGTCGAACGACGGTCTTGATGGGCAGGTGGGCACGATGCTCCAGGTGAAGCCGTGACGCGTTGCTGCGACCAGAAGTCTCACACGCAAAACCTTGCAGAACTCTGGTGTCGCAGCGGCTCCTCATGATAGAGGATCGCGCGCCGCACGAACTCAAGGAAAAAACCTGTGTTTCGAGACCTCTTCGAGCGAGAGGCCAACGCCATTTGGGGGGCGCTACGCAAGCTTTCCCAAGACGATTCGAGCCTCGAACGACTTTACGCCATCGACGCAGACAGCCGCGTAGCGGAACTCGTGCAGACGGGTGCCTTCGTCTTTGCCTCCGCCCGCTTCATGCTGGAGGACGATGACCAGATTTTGAGTCGCCCGCTCATCGCCGCCGCACTTCCGAGCGCCCTTCGTCCGCGCCCCGCGTCCACCATTGTCCAGCGCACCGTCCAACCTGTCAGCGCCGGCGAGCTTCGGGGACATATGATGGGGGGCCCTTACCCCTTCGAGGTGCGCTGGCCGGTGGCCGTTGCACCCATCGAGGTGAGGCAGGTCCGCATGGATCGCCTTCATGCCTATCAACAGGTGCTTCGCCTCACTCTCGGTGGCGTCGGTGGCGGCGAACTCAAGGCTGCACTTCCAGAGAGCGTGCGTTTCTTTGTGAATCTTGCCCCTCGCAGCATCACGCTCGATCTGATTCACGCGCTCCGCACGGCAGGCGCCCCAATTCAAGTCGCCGCCTTCACAACAGACGAACGCCCTGAAGAATCGATATTGCCGCCGAGCACGCTGCGCTGGGTCCGCATCGACACCGAAGAGCCGCCGCTCTGCTCCACACCGCCTGACCGATTCGCCTCGGGACCGCTGCTCGGAGATCTCTTTTCGTTTCCCGAGAGTTTCAGCTTTATTGAGATTGATCTCTCGTCGATACGTCGGGGAAATCTCGACTCCATCGAGCTCACGTTGCCACTCGCGCGCGTCGTGGAGGGTGCTTCGAACATCACGCGCGAGCACGTCCAGCTTTTCTGCGCCCCGGCCACCAACGAATTCGTGGCGCCCATCGAGTCGCTTCGAGCCTCCGCGGGTCAATCGCACTGGTCGCTCCGCGTGGTGGGCCACCCGCATGCCGAGATTCTGCACGTGCGCGCGATGTTCATGGGGCGCACTGGTCAGAACGAACGGCGAGCGCTCGTCTCGTGGGAGGCCCCAGACACGCCGCACACGTTCGATCCGGCCAACGTCTATTACCGGCTGGATCAACGGCTGTCGCCGGACGGCACGCATACGGAGATGCATACCTCCTTTGCCACCTTGGAGCAGTTCTATGCGCCGATGCCTGCTGTCTCTGTGGAGGGCGAGGTGCTTGGAAGCGACGGTGTTGCAGTTGCTTCGCTGGGCATCGGGGATATCTCATCGCCCACCTCCGATTTGGTGAATATCACGCAACCTTCTCCCTCTCACCGTGCACCGCTCGGGCACAATCATGCGACTCGGATAGGTGCCTATGCGCGCATGCCGTCGCGGCAGTTTGCGGAAGCCGTACACCTCACGGAGTTCCTGAAGCTCCATGATCACTCGGCGCAAGAGCACGGGCGTGCACGCATGGAGCATCCACAATTGCTTGGTACGCACCACGAGCGCGAGCACACCTTGGTGGATTGCACCTTGAGATGGGGAGATGCCTTCAACGTGGACATCGCGCTCGGTTCTGCGAGTCCTGGCGAAGCATGGCTCTTGGGAGCTCTCTTGTCACGGGCCATCGCCGAACGCGCCGAGATGATCGACTTTACCAGGCTCACCTTCCGTCAAAGACAAGAGGTCTTTGCCGAATATCCCCTACGTTCCGGGCAGCGTCTGCCCTTTCCCCTTGGATGATTTCGTCATGAGACAAATAGCCTATATGCAAGTCAAGAGCTCCAAACAAGGCACTTTCATGGGCGACGGAAGTGGCGCCCGCTCCGGCCGCGAGAAATGGTCGGCGGTGTTGGCGGTGCGCTCTCGCGGCGAGCAGGCGCGCGACACGGGGCAGAAGAGCAGCACGTATTTTGCGACCAAGCACGATCCCATCACCTTCATCCGCGAATGGTCGCCTTCGAGCGCGCAGTTCGCAGAGGAAATGTGGAACAATCGCAAGCTCGACGAGGTGGTGTTCGAGTTCGTGCGATATGACACGAGCGAGCAGGAATACGTCTTTGCCACGCTGAAGCTTACCAATGTGCTCGTGGAGCATATCGAGCTTCGGTTCGGGAATACCGGCGAATGGTCGAACAACCCCGAAGTGGAGCCAGTGCTGGAGCACATCGGGCTCGTTCCCCAAGAAATCGAATTCAAGGTGAAGGGCAAGAGCGGTGGGGATGCCGTCGCGCACTACGACAAGAATGCCAAATAGCCATGGGCCTCTTCGACGAAATCCTGGAAGGCAGAGGCCCGCGTGATTCGGTGCGCTCGGTGCGCGAAGAAGTGCGCGCTCACATCGAGGCTCTGTGCACCACGCGGCATGGTGCGATCCCTTGTGATCCGGATTACGGCACCGAGCCTCTGACGGCCCTGAGCGCCGCGTTCGACAATTTGATGTCTCGCTGGAGCAGAACCTTCTGTGAGAGTCTTGTCCGCTACGAGCCGAGGCTGCGTGAGCCGCAGGTGGTACCGAAGATTGGCAAGGCGCCAGATCTGACGGTGGGCGCAGAAATCTATGGGGAGCTCGTGGTTGGGACAGAGACGGTCTCCACGCAATTCACGGCCACCCTGAGCCTTGGTGGCTTCTGGAGCGTGCGGTAATGCCATCTTCTGGGAAAGTGGAGTTGCTCGTGGAGGGCGCGGCAGGCTTTGCCGAGGCGAATCCCGCGCTCGCTGGTGCTCTTGGAGCACAATCGATGGATCCGCAGGTGGAGCGTTTTCGGCGGGGGCTCCTCTACCTTGGCGCCCAGTTGCGCGAACAAAGCCGCCAATTCGAAGGAGAGGATTACCGCGCGCTCGCGGAATTGGTCTCCCCCGATTTGAGCCGCCCCATCCCGGCAGCCACCATCGTGGAGTTTTCGGGCGCGGGCAGCGCGGTGAGGGTGCCGGCCGGTTCGGAGTTGCGCGCACCGAATGGATGCATCTTCCGATTGGCGAGCGATGTCGAGACGGGACCTTTTTGCGTGCAGAACGCACGGGCCACGCGGGATGGTCTGGAGTTCGAGTTGGCCGGAAACATGCCGCTGGGTGAGGCGGCCCCGGACCAACTGCGGCTCTACGTGGATGGGTCGCGGGAATCCGCGCTGGCCTTGGTCGAGCACGTTCTGCGGCACGCCAACGAGATCGATCTCCGAGTCGAGGGAGCGCAACCGATCAAGCTCGGACCCGTGTGCCCATATGGGTTTCGCGATGCGCTCGCGCCGGAGCCCGAGGGGCCGCCAACGGGCGCACAATGGATTGCCGAGTATTTCCTTTTGCCGCAGAAGTTTTCGTTCTTCGTCCTAGAAGGCATTCGCAGCGCGCTCTCCGGTACACGCGCCGAGAAGGCCACGATTTCAATCCGCTTCAACGCTCCCTTGACCGCTCCCGTGACGCTCGGCCCTCGCGATTTGCGTGCGCATTGCGCACCGGCCACGAACCTGTTTCGGGGCACCTCGGAGCCACGCGTGGTGGATCCCACGTTATCGAGTTTTCCTATTCGTATTGCGGACTTCGCGGATGCGTCGGTTTATGCCGTCACGTGTGCGATGGCAGCTCCGCGCACCAGGCCAGGCAACAGCGTTCTGGTGCCGCCGCTTCACCGCTTTGCTGCCATGTCACCACCCCCTCACTTCCCCTACGCGTACTCTACGCAACGGGTGACTTTTCGCGGGCGCAAAGAGCCCGATCTCCTTCTCTCCCTCTCGAGCCCTCGCGGCGCGCGACCTTCCATGGCCCCCCATATCCTGATGCTCGATCTCTGGGGCACCAACCGGGATCGCTCGAGCGAGCTCCGACCTGGGGAGGCGCTCGAGCATGGGTTGGGAAGTCCTTTGCAGGCTCGCACCGTTGTCCGCGCTTCACCCTACGTACCTCCACCTGCGAGCGCGGAGTTTGCGCTTCACGCCCTGACGCGCGCGGTGGTTCCGCGAAGCGACGTCCACGCATCGCTGCTCTCGCTCATCCATGCTCGGCTGCCGAGGCGTGGCGCCGAGCCATCCCTCCTGAGAGCCAACCTCGCGCGCGTCAAGGCCATCAAAACGGCGACCGTTTCCATCGTCAGCGCGGATAACCGCCATGGTTATCGAGCCTCGCTTGCTCTCGATGAATCGGCTTTTCGCGGCATCGGCGATGTCGGACTGTTCGTGCGCGTCATGCACGCGGTGCTTGATGCCCAAGCGAGTATCAACCGCTTTTACGAATGCGAGGCACACTGCCGAAAGAGTGGCTCCATCGTCCGTTGGCCACCGGAGCAACACTCATGAACTTACTCGAGGAAGCCTCACGCATTCCCTTCTTCGCGCTCGTGCGCCTGCTCGAGCATTGGCTCGAGACCGACATCGACGAATCGGACGCCGTTGCCTTTGCCCAGGTTGCCGAGCTGTCCTTTCCGACCAGCGACGTTGCGGAGGTAGACGCGAGTGCTGCCAGACACAACACCCTGGTGACGCTTCGATGCCTTGGCCTCACCGGAGCTGCCTCTCCCATGGCTCCCGAATGGACCGAGGGCATCGTGCGCCAGGACGACAATGGCGCACTGCGTGCATTCTGCAATGTCTTTGCAGATCGCGCTGCCCGCGTCCTGTACGCCACGTGGAAGGCACGCGCCCTCGAAGGAGGGTTTGACCTGGAGGGACGCGATGCGCTGAGCGAGCGCCTTCGAGCGGTGGTGGGGGTCGACGCCTGGGCTCCGGCCCCGAGTGAGCAGAAGCCCATGCCATCCATGGTGGCCCTTGGCCTGGCCGATCACCGGCGCAGCCAGCCGCAAACGATCGACAAGGACAGTGCCGAGCGCCTTCTGCGGTACCTCTATCCCACGTGGAACCTCTCCATCGAGACGAACGTGCACAGGATTATCACCTTGCACCCCGAGGAGCGGTCGCGCCTGGGCGAGCAGCGGCATCGTCTCGGGCTCGATGCTTTCTGCGGCCGGGAAGCAGAAGACGAAGAAGATCTCGTGCGCCTCCGCGTGGGGCCGTTGGATGCCGAGACCTACCGCTCGCTCATGCCAGGAGAGCCCGCACATGCCATGCTCTCGGGGCTCGTTCGCCAGCTTTTCTCGGTGAACGCGGAGCTCGAAATCAAAGTATCGCAAACCGATGCCCCGCCGTGCCAGCTCGGAGCGAAGCTCGGCACCAAGCTCGGATTGGATACCTACTGCGCCAGCCACACCAGTCCGCGGGATGACATGGTGTGCATCCGCGTCCCGCTCACCCCCACCGCCGTCCTTCGCACGTTCGTCTTTTGATTTGATGGCCCCCAACGAGACCGCCCATGACCCAGACAACCGAGCAGATAACAGAGATCGTGCCCCTTCCTTCGTCGAGCGAAGAACCTGAAGAATTTTCAAACGAAAATTCGAGCGAAGAGCAGAAGGGATATCAGGCAACAGCCCTCGACAAGCCGCATTGGCAACTCGGCATCAACCTGATGCCCCATCATTTTCAGTATCAAGATTCCTACCACGAGTCGCTCGTGGCCACGCAAATCGAGGCGCTCTTCGATTATCCGTGGGGCATCGTTCATATCGATCTCGACGAGCAGGCCATTGAATCGGGGCACATCTCGCTGCGCGAGCTCCGCGCGATTTTACCAGATGGGTTGCCCATCGCGTGTGGCACCAAGGAGGCGCCCGCCGCGCCGAGCCGTATCGTGCGTGAGCTGGGCGAGGGGGAATCGTTGCAGGTATATGTTGGTGTTGCCAATGCCCACCCTGGGACCGTGAATGTGGATGACGTGGCGGATCCAACCTCGCATCGGCGCTATACGCGGGATGTCATCCAGGTTTTCGATCTGCAAAACGGCACGAAAGAACCTGTTGAAGTCGGACGGCTTCGGCCCAACGTGACGCTGCTCTTCGAGCGCGAGCGGCTCGACGGATTCGTCACGTTGCCAATTGCGCGCGTGGTGCGAAAGGATGGGCGATTGGCTTACGAGGAGTCGTACATTGCGCCGGTCTTGCAGGTGCGCGGCTCGCGTTCCCTCGAGCAGGAGCTGCGCAAGCTCCTTGGCTCGCTGCTCGAGCAGCAGAAGGCGCTCGAAGACATGGTCTCGAACGAAAACAATGCCCTCTGGCGGCGCTGGGCGCTGAGCGTTGTGAGCTCGCATGCGGCCATTGTGGCCGACATCGTCGAACAGGGGCACCACCACCCGCGCGACGTGCATTGGCAATTGTGCAGGCTCTACGGATCGCTTACGGCTTTTACGCCGCAGCGAGAGCCGGCGGCACCGCCCTTCAAGTACCGCGAGCTCGGGGAGACATTTCGTTTCCTGTTCGAGAACATCACGACCATGCTGAACGCCCTCGGCACCGAGCAATACCGAATCATTCCGGTGCGTTCTTACGACGCCAACACCCTGCACGTGGAGTTGGTCGAGCCGGCGATCTTTCGAAATGAATTCTTTCTGTGCGTTCAAGGTGCCGACGCGGAGATGGTGCGCGGTCAGGTGCCGCGCACCATCCGATTGGCAGCATGGAATCAGCTCAACGCCGTGAGGCAAGCAGCCGTGTCCGGCGTCCCGCTGCTCCCGATGGCCGTGGCCCCTGCAATTCTGCCGCAATCCCCGGGCGCCGTGTATTTCAGGCTCGACAAGAAGGGGGACGCCTTCGAGCAGATCTTGCGCTCCGGCCACCTCGGCATTGACGTGAACATGCCTGACGTCAAAGTGACGCTGTTCGCGGTCGATCCGAGGCACCTGTGAGCGAGGAGCAACCGTCACGCGCAGACATCGAGCGCATGATTGCAGATATCGATGCGCAGATCAGTGGGGTGGTCGATGCCATCTTGCACCACCCCGATTTGCAGCGACTCGAGGCTTCATGGCGTGGCCTCTGGCACGTGGTCAACCAGGTGGCCTTTGACGAGAACATCCAGGTTCTCGTCTGCCATTGCACCAAGGACGAACTCGAGGCCGATCTGAGCGACGCCGCGGAGATGACGACGTCGTCGTACTTTCGCATCCTCTACACGTCGGAATTTGGGCAGTTCGGCGGTAAACCGTATTCGGCAGTGTTTGCCAATTTCGAGATCGACGCGTCGCCGCCCGATGTAGGCCTCCTTCGACGCATGGCCTCGGTCAGTGCCATGGCGCATGCGCCCGTGCTGGTTTCAGCATCGCCAAAGCTCTTCGACTTCGACCGATTCACCGAGCTTACGGCTGCTGCTTCGTTGTCGGCCGTTTTCGAGACGCCGCATCGAGCTGTGTGGAATGCCTTCCGGCAACATGACGATAGCCGGTATGTCGGCGTGCTCCTGCCCCGGATGCTTCTTCGCTTGCCTTACGGCGAAGCGCGCGAGCACGCAGGGAGCTTCGTCTACGAGGAACGCACAGTCAGAGACGATGATTTCCTCTGGGGAAGCCCGATTTTCGCCTTTGCTGTGCGGCTTGCCCAGAGTTTTGCCGATCAACGAACTGCCCTTGGGATGCTCGGAGCGGAAGGCGACTCGCCCGCAGTGCGTGACGTGTACCCATCCTTGGGTTACGAGAAGCCTGCAGTGGAGGTGGTGATCTCCCGTCCGATGGAGGGGACATTGTCGGAGCTCGGGTTTATCCCCCTGATGAGCGATCCTCACCGGGCGGAGCATTTCTTCACGACGGCTTCCAGCGTGCAGATCCCACGCAGTTTTGCGCGGGACGAGCGAGGTGCCGAGGGGACCGATCCCACGATTAACTTCTTTCTCGGGACGCACCTTCCCTATTTGTTCTTTGCAACTCGCTTTGCCCATTACATCAAGGTGATCGAGCGAGAGCGCATTGGCGGGAATCGAACGCGCCTGGAGATCGAGCGCGATCTCAACGAATGGATATCGCAATACGTTGCCGCCATGGACAGCGTAAGCCTCGCCACGCGGCGCAAACGGCCGCTGCGCTTCGCACATATCAAGACCGCGGAGGTGGAAGGTGTGCCAGGCTGGTACCGCATGGAGGTGCTGATTCAGCCGCACCTTCGCCACATGGAACATGAATTTCAGCTCTCGGTAACGGGAAGAATCGAGAAGAACCAATGATACCCATGAAGCCACATTGGCCAGCTCGGTTTCAGCTCCACGCAGCGCACCTGGAGGCGCGCGATGCGTACGCGGAGAACCTCGCTGCACACCGGCTTGCGGTGCTTCAACCCTACGCGTACGGGGTTGTGAACATGGAGGTGGATGAAGAGGCGCTTGGTAATGGGATCCTCCGCCTCCGGCGCTTCAAAGCGATCTTTCCGAGTGGGCTCATGGTGGATGTGCCGCTGGAGCGCAATGCCGCCAAGTTGTTCACGGATATGGCCTCTTCGCTGCCGGTGCATATTGGCGTGCCGAAGCTCGGACCGGGTTCGAATGTGAATCCGCAGGATGGGCTGGTGCGCTCGGTGAGGTACCAGACCACCGGCGAGACCATCATGCGGGCGCACCCCGAGATCCTTTTTGGGCGTGAGGCTACCGAGCGATTCGAGCTTGTTTCGGTGGGGAGCTTGCAGCGGGTGGGGGCGCGGTTTTGCTTCGATCCGACCGTGTGGCCCACCCTTGTGCGCATCCGTGGTGCCACGCAGATGCAAAAAGCGTTTGGCCAATTCCTCCTTGCACTCGGACAGCGCCAAAATGAATTGCGCCGTGATTTGGGTGGCCAGCCACTCCACCGCGAGGCGTTTACCACCATCGACACTCTGGAGCCGATGGAATTGACTCTTCTTCTCGGCGAATATGTCCCTCTCTTTTGGCAGTGTGCACGCGACAATGTGCACCCGCGCAAGCTTTACGAGTTGCTCAATGCATTCTATGGCGCCTTGAGGATCTTCGGCGCCAAAGAGCGGCGCCCGCGCTACGAGCACACCAAGCTGGGGGAGATCTTCCCCTGGTTTTTCCGACGCATCGAGACGCTCGTGAAGGAAGCTGCGCGCCATGAGACCACGATATTGCCCTTTGTCCGGCTCGATCAAGTGACCTTCGATCTGTCCTTTCGCGCGGAAGACTTGCTTGGCAAGCGACCGTACTTGGTGGCCAACGGGGCCCCGGAAGGATATCTGCGCTCGGAGGTACCGCGCATCGTGAAGATGGCGGGCTCAAACGAGATTGATCGCCTGAAGCGGTCGGCGGTGCGTGGCGTGAGGCTGGCCGAGGAATTCGAGCCGCCTGGCCTGCTCGCCCACCGGCGCGACATGGTCGTGTATCGCATCGACGTGCGCGATCCGTTTTGGCTCGATATCGTAGATCGCCGGCGGATCGTCCTCTTCCTTCCGGGAGCACCGGCGACGCTCCGTTTCTTTTTGTGCGGAGTCAAACGCACTTTTTAGAGAACTCCCTTGAAACTGGGACGATAGAGGACACATGAACAACCTTCCCTTTGGCTTTGCCGCCAACATCCCTGGCTTTCCGAAGTTCACCGTCGAGAGCGGGTGGAAGGACCCCTTCGAGCTCGCCGCAGGACCCTTCGTCAACCGCGAATTGCGCGTGGTGTCCTTCCACGGCGAAGAACGTGTTAACGACATCTTCTCCTACGACGTCACCTTCGCGACCGACATCCGTCCTGAGACGCTCTACCCCGCCGTCGACGGCAACCCCGCTTGCCTCTCCATCAAGGCACCTGGACACGAGCCCCGGATCATTCAGGGAATCGTCGTGGCCTTCGAGCCCCTCGGTCGACGTATCGGCACCCCGTACGACGACGAGCAACCGTTGCTCGCTTATAACCTCACGATTGTGCCGAGGCTCTGGCTCCTCAAGAATCAGCGCCGCAACCGTGCCTTCCAAGACAGGACCCCGCGGCAGATTATCGAGGAAGTGCTCGCCGACTCCGGCATCCAGTTCAACCACTGCAACTGGCGC
>WQYX01000002.1 GCA_009781005.1 Polyangiaceae bacterium
ACCGCTTTCGATTTGGCGCGATCCCTTCGTTGGGGCCTGCGGTGCGGTCCTCAAAGCCCACCAAGGCTGTTCCGGTCCGCTCCTCGGCCCCGCCTCGGCCTCGCGCCAACTTGAAAGCGGTCTAAGTTTGCTTGGAGCGGCGGCCTTTCACGCGCTCTTCGACGGGACCGCTTGCGCCGATGCCGCCGCCAGTGCCCGTGGTGCGGGTGCGAGCAAGGCGACCTCCGCCCAGATCAGCGCGCTCGCGTCCACCATGATCACGCCACGACGCGCGATCGGGATCGTTCGGATAGCGACCGCCGCTTGCTCCTCGGCGCGCGCCGCCGCCCCAATCCTCGCTCACGTCGTAACTCCGGCGACCCGGCGAGCCACCGCCGTAACGTGGCAAACCGCTTTCGATTTGACGCGATCTCTTCGTTGGGGCGGACTTCGGACGCGCTCCGCGACCGCGGCTTTCGCCTTTTGCTCCCGCAGCCACTCCCGCCGCAACGGAGCGCGGCACACCGTAGGTCTTTTTCAGCGCAATGAGCTCGTCGCGCGTCAGGCGGCGAAACTGACCCGGCTTTAGCCCCTCCGCGTTGATATCCGCGAAAGAGAGTCGTGCGAGACGCATCACCGGGAATCCGGTTGCTTCGCCCATGCGCCGAATCTGCTGATTTCTGCCTTCGCGAAGGGTCAACTCAATCCACGTCTTGTCACCTTCATAGCGATCGAGGCGTACCTCGGCAGGCAACGTCACTCCGTCCTCGAGGTGCACGCCTTTGCGAAAGTGATCGAGATCGGCCTCCGTCATCACACCCTTGACTTTGATCACGTACGTCTTCGGTACCGCGCGCTTTGGGTGCAAAAGTGCGTCGGCGAACTCGCCGTCGTTCGTCACGAGCAATACGCCGCTCGTGGCGAAGTCGAGGCGCCCCACCGGGTAGACGCGCGCGCCGAGACTCGTGAGCAGTTCGCGCACAGTGGGTCGTCCTTCCGGATCGCTCATCGTCGAGACGACGCCGCGCGGCTTGTGCAGCACCGCGTAGATGAAGTCCTCGGCGACGACGCGCTTGCCGTCGACTTCGATGCGATCACGGCGCGCGTCGGCCTTGGCGCCAAGTTCGGTGATCACGCGCCCGTTGATCCGGACGCGGCCCTCGGTGATGAACGTTTCGGCGGCGCGACGCGACGCGATTCCCCCGCGTGCAAGGATCTTCTGGATGCGTTCCATGATGCGCGAACCTGCGGCGCGCGCCCCACCATAAACGGCCGGCACGCGGGACCGCAAGATGAGGCCTGAAACCTCTACCTTGCTTGGAAGATAACTTGTTGAATTTATTGATGTTATTTCGGAAGCTTCTCGCCACTCAAGGAAGTTGTTCCGGAGTTCAAGGTCGCCCTTGACCATCAGGTATGTTCACGTAGTGTATATCCACGAAGTGAACATCCACCGCGTTCTCATCGTCCCCGAATTCGGGAAAAGAAGGAGCGACCGAGCACGTTCCGAAGCGTGCTAACTGGTAGGCACGTCTCAGGCTCCGTCGGGCCTTAATGCGTCAATAACAGGAAGCTTTCCGATTCATGCGGAAGAAGATCTCGACCACCATCTACGTGACGCTGGAGCAGGCTGACAAGCTGAAGCTCCTGCACGAGCGCACGAAGGTGCCCGTCTCGGTCTACATCCGCGAGGGAATCGACCTGGTGCTTCGTCACTACGCGCACCTTCTGCCTGGCCAGCTCACGCTCGTTGACGCCGAACCAAGCGCGAATGCGTCGCCAACGCCGCCGGATGTTTCCGAGGACCGCACAACGCCAACGAGCACCGACGCCCCTCCTGCCGTGGCCGCTGCCGCCGCCCAGAAGTAAACGCGCCCCGCGAATTCAGACGAGGACCGTGCGTTTCGACTAGGGTGCGCCCGTCCTGTGCCATTTCCTCAATCCAAGATTCGCAATTTTTCGATTATCGCCCACATCGATCACGGCAAATCCACGCTCGCCGATCGAATTCTCGAGATCACGGGGGCGCTCACGCAGCGCGAGGCGCGCGAGCAGTTCCTCGACAAGATGGACATCGAGCGAGAGCGCGGCATCACGATCAAGGCGCAGAACGTCCGACTCCGATACACCGCGAAAGACGGCGAAATCTACCAGCTAAACCTCATCGACACGCCGGGCCACGTCGATTTCAATTACGAAGTCTCGCGAAGCCTCTCGGCGTGTGAGGGTGCGATCCTCGTCGTTGATTCCACTCAAGGGGTGGAAGCGCAAACGCTTGCGAACGTGTATCTGGCGATCGACCAGGGCCTCGAGATCCTCCCGGTCCTCAACAAAGTGGACCTTCCTTCGAGCGATCTCGACAAGACCAGGCAGGAGATCGAGCAGATTATCGGCCTCGATACGTTGGACGCCGTGCCGTGCAGCGGCAAGACGGGCGTGGGTGTGCCCGATATCTTGGAACAGATTGTACGGAAGGTGCCGCCGCCAAAGGGCAACGGAGATGGCCCCCTCCGCGCGCTCATCTTCGATTCCTGGTACGACAGCTACCGCGGCGCGATGATCATGTTTCGCGTCGTCGACGGCACGATCCGCCGGGGTGACAAGGTCCGCTTCATGGCGACCAAACGCGAATACGAAGTCACCGAGCTCGGAACCTTCACGCCGCACGCCGCGACGCTCGAGGAAATCGGTCCGGGCGAGGTCGGTTTTCTCGCGGGAAATATCAAGAGCGTTCACGATACGAAAGTTGGCGACACCATCACGCACGCGCCAAGCCAAACTCACAAGCCTGCAACCCTACCGTTGCCTGGCTTCAAAGAAGTAAAGCCCATGGTCTTTGCGGGCATCTTCCCAACGGACAGCACCGACTATCCGGCCTTGCGCGACGCGCTCGAGAAGCTGCAAATGAACGACGCGGCCTTCAGCTTCGAGGCCGATTCCTCAGAGGCACTCGGGTTCGGCTACCGCTGCGGATTTCTCGGCTTGCTTCATATGGAGATTATCCAAGAGCGGCTCGATCGCGAATTCAATCTCGATCTCATCACGACGGCGCCGAGCGTCGTCTACCACGTAGTTACGACCGCGGAATCGACGGAAAACATGATCATCGTCGACAACCCGACGAAGCTTCCGCCGCCGCAGAACATCGACCGCATCGAAGAGCCCTTCGTGAAACTCACGGTGCATGTCCCGCAGGAATACGTCGGCGCAGTCCTCACCCTCTGCCAAGACAAACGCGGCACGCAGCTCGACATGACGTGCCCGAGCGCGGATCGTTACATCATTGTTTACGAAATTCCGTTTGCCGAGGTTCTCTTCGACTTTCACGATAAACTGAAAAGTATTTCGCGCGGATATGCGTCCATGGATTACGAGCTTACCGGCTACAAGCCCGGGAATCTCGTGAAGGTCGATATGCTCGTCAACGGGGATCCGCTCGACGCACTCAGCATCATCGTACACCGCGATCGAGCTTACAACCGCGGGCGCGCCCTGGCGGAGAAGCTAAAAGAATTCGTGCCCCAGCAGCAATACGAAGTTGCCATTCAAGCCGCCATCGGAGGCAAAATCATCGCGCGCGAGACCGTGCGTGCGCTGCGCAAAGACGTCACCGCGAAATGCTATGGCGGCGATATCTCAAGAAAGCGCAAGCTCCTCGAAAAACAGAAAGAGGGCAAGAAGCGCATGAAGCAGGTCGGCAACGTCGAGATCCCACAAAAGGCGTTTTTGGCAATCCTCAAGGTAGATCAATAATGTCCGCCAAAATCGCGGCTCTCACCGCACGCATCAACGCCGAACAGCCGGACGACGAGCACGCAGGCAACGGCCGGTGGACCTACGAAGGCTCCGTCCCGTTCGCCGATCTCGGCGCGGCGGCTTTGGATGCCAAGGTCCCGCACGTGCATCGTTTCAGGCTCGGAAACGGCCTGCGCCTGCTCCTCCTCGTCGACAAGAGCGCACCCGTCGTCAGCTACTTCACGTGGTTTCGCGTTGGATCGCGCCATGAGAAACCCGGCAAAACCGGTCTCGCACATCTGTTCGAGCATCTCATGTTCAATGAGACCGACAACCTCGAGGCGGGGGAGTTCGATCGCAAGCTCGAAGAAAACGGCGCCGAGTCGAACGCCGCCACGTGGCTCGACTGGACTTACTATTACGAGTCCTTACCGAAAGATCGGCTCTCGCTCGCCGTGAGGCTCGAGAGCGAACGGATGGCTCATCTCGTTCTGCGTGAGCCGCAGGTCGTCAGCGAAAAAGAGGTCGTGGCAAACGAGCGCCGCATGCGCGTCGACGACGACGTGGAGGGCGCCGCGAACGAGATGCTCTACAAGATGGCGTTCACGAAGCACCCGTACCATTGGCCAACGATCGGCTGGATGCAGGACATCGAAAACTTCACGCCTGCCGACTGCACGACCTTCTACAAGACCTATTACGCGCCGAACAACGCCACGATCGTCGTGGTTGGCGACGTACGCGAGGCCGAAGTCCTCCAAAAGATCCGCGACGGTTACCGTACGATTTCATCTTCCGTTTTGCCTGACGAAGACACGTTCCCCGAGCCGCCGCAGCTCGAGACGTGTGAGCTCACGTTGAAGAAGCCGACGGCGAGCGAGAAGATGCTCATCGGCTACCGCGGACCCGCACTCGGTGACGCCGACCACGCGACCTTGTCCGTCTTGAACGAGGTGCTCTTTGGCGGACGCGCGGCGCGGATGTATCGCGAGCTCGTCGTCGACAAAGAGCTCTGCACCGATCTGCGCGGCTGGGTATCGACGTTCCGGGATCCCGGTCTTTACGAAATCTATTTCACCGCGCGCCCTGGCGTCGCCATCGGCGACGTGATGAAGGTCGCGGACGGCGAGCTTGCGAAGGCGCGAGAGTCGCTCGTGACCGACGAAGAGCTCGCGCGCGCCAAAGCCAGACTCGAGCTCGGGCTGCTTCAATCGCTCGAGACGATCGGCGGCAAGGCCGAGCAACTCGGCTTTTACGACACGGTGCTCGGCGATCCAACGGCGGCATTCCGCAGGCTCGAGGCCTACCGCCGCGCAACCGCGGGAGAGTTGCGGACCGCGGCGCGGCGCTACTTCAACGATCAGACGCGGACGATGATCCGCGTCGTGCCCGAGTCGACGCCGACCGAGGAGAACGCAGAGTGACGCGCAAGATTTCCAGCTCTCGTGACTCAAGCACGGTGCGCTTCGATCTCGGGGGCGGCGCGATGGGCTTCGTGGAGAGCTCGCCGTCGGTGCCGCTCGTGTCGATCGTCGTCGCACTCCGAACCGGATCGGTTGCCGATCCCGAAGGCAAAGACGGCTTGCTTCGCCTGACGGCGCGCATGCTGCGCCGCGGCTCTCTCGGCATGTCCTCCATCCAGATCGAAAACGCGATCGATCGACTTGGCGCGGAGTTCGGCGCGGAAGTCGCACCGTCGACGATGAGCCTGCACGGCCAGGTGATCCGGCGGAACCTGCATGCATTCTGCAAGCTTTTCGTATCCATCCTTGGTCATCCGACGTTCGCCGAGGACGAGCTGTCGCGCCTTCGCCGTGAGAGCATTGCCGAGATCCAAGACGCACGTGACAACGATCGCGTGCTCGCAAGCCTTGCGCTGCGCCGCTCGCTCTTCGCCGATCATCTCTACGCACGGAGCGCGGTCGGACGAGCGTCGTCCATCGAGAAGCTGACACGAGACGACGTCGTCTCCGCCTACGAGCGCCATTTCGTGCGCGCCCATGCCGTCATCGGTTTCGCCGGCGCGATCACGGAACAGGAAGCGCGCGAGCTCGGCGCGCTCATCGCGTCCGCGCTACGCGAGGGAGCGCCCTCCCCCGCCGACGTGCCCGAACCGACGGCGCCCGCCGGTCGCTCACTCGTCTTCGTCGACAAGCCAGAGCGCACGCAGACCCAGATCCTCATCGGCACGCTCGGCACGTTTCCGCACGACGACGATCACTTTCCACTCGTGTGTGCCACGGCGGTCCTCGGCGGCACGTTCACTTCGCGTATGATGCGCGAGATCCGGAGCAAGCGCGGTTGGTCCTACGGTACAAGCGCGCGTTTGACGATCGAGCGAAGGCGCCACGCGTTCGTCATGTCGGCCGCTCCAGCATCGAATGATTGTCCGCCATGCATCTCGCTCGAACTGTCCATGCTGGAAGAGTTCGTCGAGCACGGCGTCGCGTCGCGCGAGATCGCGTTCATCAAGAACTACATCGTTCGTTCGCACGCGTTCGAGATCGACACGGCCGCAAAGCGACTCGGCCAAGCGCTCGACAACGAGCTTCTCGCGCTGCCCGAGGACTACCACACGCGTTACCTCGATCACGTGCGCGCCGTCACACCCGCGGCCGCGAGCGCATCGATCAAAGCGCGGATCTCGCCGGACAATCTCGTCGTCATCGTCGTTGGAACAGCGAACGACATTCTCGATAAAGTGACCGCGTCGATCCCGCGGCTCGCGCGTCACGAGGTCGTTCCCTTCGACCGGGAGTAAGAGCCATGAACCCGCAGCCATTGGTCTTCGTGAGCGGAACCTTACCCGGCAATTCCGTTGAGCAACTTTTTGGTTGCTTCAACGTCGTCAGGGGTGAGAGCGGCATCCGCTCGGCGGAGTTCGCCGCATGCCGCGAACGCGTCGAGGCGCTCGTCGCGCTCGTCACCGATCGCATCGACGAGGCTTTGCTGGCGACGTTGCCGCGGCTTCGCATCGTGGCCAACGTCGCGGTCGGCGTCGACAACATCGATCTCGCCGCGTGCGCGCGGCGCGGCATCGTCGTCACCAACACGCCCGACGTGCTCACCGAAGCAACGGCCGATCTCGCCTTCGGCCTCCTCTTGTCGGCAGCACGGCGCATCGCCGAGGGCGACCGGCTCATGCGCGCCGGAGGATTTTCGGGGTGGACACCCACCTTCATGCTCGGCACGCGCGTGCACGGCATGACGCTCGGCATCCTTGGCTTGGGACGCATCGGTCAGGCCGTCGCACGGCGCGCCCGCGGTTTCGGAATGCATGTGCTCTACACGCAACGAACACGACTCTCCGAGGAGATGGAGCGTGCGCTCGGTGCCGCGTTCGTTCCCGCACTCGACGAGATGCTCGCGCGTGCAGACGCCGTGAGCATCCACTGCCCGCTCACCCAAGAGACGCGTCACCTGTTCTCGCGCGAGCGGCTCGCGCGCATGAAACCGGGCTCGGTGCTCGTCAACACCGCGCGCGGCCCCATCGTCGACGAAGCCGCCCTCGCCGATGCGCTCGCAAAAGGTCCGCTCGCAGCCGCGGGGCTCGACGTTTACGAAGAAGAGCCGCGCGTGCACCCGGCGCTGCTCACACGGGAGAACGTCGTGCTCGCACCCCACATCGGAAGCGCCGATCGCGCCTCGCGCGAAGCGATGGCCGGTATGGCCATCGCGAACGTGATGCGTTTTCTTTCCGGCGAGCCGCCTGTTTCACAAGTAACGATGGGTCGTTGAACGCAGGAGGGCATGGTGGTCACGGCTGGTCTGGCTTCTCGACGGGACGGAAGAGTCCTCCACCCAGATAGCGCATCCTTCCGAGCAACAAGGGACCCGAGACAGCCTGCTTGAAGGTCAGTCGTACGTCTCCCGTGAGCCCAATCCCCTGAACACCGCACACGTTGCACGGCGCAACCATCGGCTCCGCAAGCCCGAGCCGGCGGCACTCGGCGCGCACATCGGCAGCGAGCGCCTCTGCAGCACTTACTTCCTTGGCGTGATGCGTGACGACGTATGGCGTGACGCTCTCCCAGACGTGCGAAGGCTGCGCGAGCGAAGCATCCGCGTCGTCATTGAAGGTGCTGGGCAAAAGCGTCAGCAGGCCAGCACCCCCCGCACGCAGTTCGCGAAAGCCATGGAGCGCAACATCCAACGTGCGGAGATGCTCGCTCTCCTGCTTGGTCGGCGAACGCCGCTCGAGCAGATGGGGCGCGAGGATGAGTAGTCGTCGTGAAGTTGGGTCGAACGCGAACGCCAGGTGGGAAGAGTTGGCTCGACGGAGCGGAGCACCATCTGCCTCGTGTCCGCAAAAGAACGGGGGAAGCTTCTTGTCCTCGCTATCCTCGCGAATCGTGGACTGAACCCGCGCCATGACAGCGCGTCGGAGGGCTCGCGCAAGATCAACGGCCCGTGGCTCGCCGACAAGGCCATCCACGACGGCGAATGCATGCACGCCCGGAACGATGTCTGGCGCCGGAGCCATGAGACCAAGGCCCAGAAAGCGACCATCGCCGATCAGCAGCGGCCCCTCTACGGGTGCGCTGAACGCGACCTCGACGTGCCAGAGGCGCTCCTTCGCGAACCGAGTTCCTTTGGCAAAGGACCCGACGCGAGCCCCCGCTGCGTCGAATGGCTCCCTCTGCACGCGAATCTCCTCGACGGTGGTGCATACATCTGCATGGCGGAGTGCTTGGATCACGGCGGCCCGAGCTCCTGCGATCTCGACCACACGATCCATGCCGCCCTTGGCTTCGGCGAGTCGACGAGCTGGTTCGATGCGACGGCGCTTAGCTTCCTCCGGCACCGCAACTGGAGTCACCGTGCGGAAGACGCGCGCCTTCGACCCGATGCCGTAGTGGCGAAGCATGTCGTCGTCATCCGTCGGCACCAGGACGACGTTCTTCAACTCACCAGTCTCTGGATCGAACAGCTCCGCCCCTGAGAACCCCCAACGAATGTCATCGCTGCGCAGTGGGCACGCTGCAGGCACCTCGACAAGCAGTCGCCGAATGCCGCGGTCGGCGTAGTGCATGCCGATCGAAGGGATCGGGATGATACGCACACGGCTCTCCACAGGCGCTGCATTCGACCCATCGGCCTTGCGGCCGACGAGATGGCGTTCGACCTCGTCGGTCCGGTTTGGCATCGCAGCATTCAGACGCTCCTTGGCCGCATCGCGCGCAGCGACGACCAGCAACGAAGCACCAGCCAGCGGCCATGCGACGCGAAGCTCGGAGTCGGAAGTGGAGCGGAGCTCGAAGAGATGCCGAGTCGGCGGGCTCTCATACGCAAACAGTCGATAGCTGGGATTGGGTGGCTGAACGAACACACGCCTGCCACCTTCGCTTCGAAATCGCCGTGCGGAGTAGCGTCGCTTGAGGCTCTCGAGTGAGCCAGCATGAGGACAAGCGAGTCGGAGGCCAGCCCCCGCGCTCGGGCGCCGCACCACGCCGTCGTACTCAGCGAGCCGCGCCTCCAGCGTCGGTTCGTCGAGCAGCTCACCCCACGCCCAGGCCATGTCGACACCCCGACCAAGCTGGTAGAGCTTCTCGGAGAGCGCGCAGACTGCGATGGCGTGTGATTCATCGGCTTCGTTGAAAGGCCACGCGTAGATCCAGGGCACCCTCGCATCGAAGATCCGGGGCCTCCATATTTTCGTTGCCAAGCGAATCTCGCTGATGCGCCGCACGTCACCGCCCTTGGCGTCGAGATCGTTGTTTGGCATGTACATCAGGACAGACTCACCACGCACCGTGCGCGGCATGGCGATGATGGGCGCATCGTGGAGTCCTTCGAGCCACACGAGAGCGCCCCTTGTCTGTTCATCGAGGGGCCCGCTAATTCCCGCGCCCGCAACGAGGGCCTGAAACAAGCGAAATGGCGACGGCGAATCGTCACCGTTTCCGTGGTAGCGCCCCTCATGAGCGCGTACGTGAATAGCCAGGTAACGCGTCATCATGGGTTGCTCGCCGGAGCGGCCTCTCCCTTCTTCGAGAGCAGTTTCTTGGCTTCCGCCAAGTCGAACTTGTGCTCGAGTGTTCCGGACCAATTTTTCTCGAACGGTGCGGCAGCATTCCTTGCGAAGGCTACGAGTTGGTCACTTCCGGGAAGAGAGACAGGCGCCGGCTCACCGCGCCTGGGAACTTCCGTCCACACGTCCTTTTCATCTGCATGTCGAAGCAGGCAACCCTCGCGCAGAAAGAGCTCGAGGTCGGCGGTGGCAGCGAGCAATGCAAGACTCAACACGTACTGCTGAACCTGCTCTGTTTCTTCGACATCCTTTCCTCGCAAGCCACGTAGCGCGACGAGGTTGATCGTGACGTCGCGCTCGATCGGTCCCTTTGCGAGCACACCACCGAGCACGCGCGCTTCTGGGTTTGGAGCGCCACCGATAAACTGCTGGATCTTGTCGGTACGGCGGAAAGTAGCAGGTGCATCGGCAAATCCCACGACAGACAACTCCAGCTTGCCCTTCTTCTTCTCCTCGTCCTTGAGATCTTTCTGCTGCTGTTCACTCAGTGCTTTCCACACCGAATTGAACTGGGCTGCGCTGTGGAGAACTTCGACATCCCACGCGCGGATGATCGAGCGAACCAGCCTGGGACGCTTCTCGCCAGAGCCACCGCGCGAGTCCCAGACGCCAAACACCAGCGACGTCGGCGCGATGGTGCAGAGCGGCGCGGCGTTGCCCTTGTTACGCAGGGCCTCGAATGCCTTCGCAATCTCTCCGGCAAGCGTAGGGCTCGCGAGCACGACAGCGTCAGCGCTGCGGTGCGCGAGATCGAGAAGCGAGCGCTTCTCGATGTGCTGCTCGGCGTTGTCGTCGCCGTCCTGAACCTTGGCCTGCTTGTCCTTCCCCTTCTTCGCTGCCCCATTGTGCAGCACGATCTCGATCTGGGGAACGAGATTCGCGAGAGGGTTCAGTTCCTCGCCCTTGTCGTTCTTGCCAGTGGACTTGAAGATCGGCTCGAGACGATTTGCTTGCGAACCAACCGAGTCGATCGTCGCAACGCGTGCTCCGTCTGCGAGCGTGTCGATGTTGTAGCCAATGTCCGCGTAGGTCGGGGGAAAGATAATGCCACGACCGCTCTCGTCGGCCTCGACGGGGAGGAGCCGCTGACGGAGCCGGAGTGCGACCGGGCCGCTTTTGGCGTCGAGACACTTGCTAAAAAACTCGGTGGTTGCATCGCTTGGTCGCGACGAGGGGGTAGGTTCTGCGGTCTGAGATGTCATTGTTGGGTCTCCTCTTGTGCGAACGTCGTGACTTTGTTTTTGCCGGAGAGGGCGAGCTCGAACTCGAACCGACGCGTCGGCATTTTCAGATCGGCTCCTGATAGCGCCGCGCGTGCGAGCATTGGTGGCAACGAGTACCCCCAGACCGCGTAGCGAACCTTGCGTGTCTCGTCCTTCTCGTACTCATCGGGTCGCGCGTGCTCGAGCCCGATCGCCGCGAGCATCTGCACAAGGGGCGACGCGGCGATGTCATCTTTCTGCGTGTTCGGCGAGTAACCCGCGTCGATTGCGGTCCATGCACCTCGTGGATCGAAGTTGAAGCTGCCGCCCATCGGGGTGACCACGTCGAATGGCGCCTCGATCAGTGCGTCCCGTTTCTCTTGCCAGAGCTGTTGAACTCCACGGCTCTTGATGTCACCCGTCGATTGGTTCTTCTTAGACTTCGCTCGAACGCCGTGAAGCATTTGTGCGGCGATGCGATTCGCGGAGCGATTTCCCGAGTAGAGCTTGAAGTCCTTGCGCGACGAGCCATCGGCCCAATGGCTCACGGTGATGCGCCGATCATCGGCCACAAGCTGAATGGGAAGTGCGTTGCGGTCGCCTTCGGCGCATGGGAACGCTGGGGACTCCATACGCCCCTCATTGCTGGCCTCGGCGTCGAGAGCGTCCGAATCAGCATCATCGCTTCCGTCGTCCGCAGGCGAGGGAGCGGTCTCGTCATCATCATCGTCGCCATCGGCCGCGCCGCCTTCGACGTAGCCAATGGGGGTCAGTTCGACGATCCTCGCGTTTGCGAGAAATGCAAGGACGACCTCGAAGGGGTTCTTGTCACCGTCAGCAGCGAGGACGAACCTCCCAGGCGATTCGTTCCACTCGAAGTAAGCCTCGGCGCCCCCGAGGAGCACATCGGCGGCTTCAAGGAACCCTAAGCAGGCGAACACCTGTCCTGGATTCTTGAGATCGACCGGAATGGATGCGGACATGCAAGCCATCACCTCTGCTCCCTCTGGTTTCGTCGTGACGTGATCTGATCTGCCGCACGAAGCAGCGCCTCCAACCATGCAAGTCCCCACGGACCCCAACGCCGAGAGAGGCGCGCGAATCGAAGTGCAACCTCCCGCGCTCGTTCATCGACAACCGACGGTGGCGCGTCGTCGCAGCCGCTCGTGCCGATCACGGGACGTGCGTAGCCGTGATGTGCTGCGATGAGATGCAGGACGAGATCTTGATCTTCCTGGGGGAGTGCAATGAATCCCTCGCTCTTTGCGACATACGGCAGCGACCCCAGCTCGTGGCGATATCCGTCGAGGATGTCGAAGTCGATCGGCCCTTTGGTCTTCGCATAGGGACGTCCATCCATGGGTGCTTTGAACGCGCGCTGCCAAAGTACTGAGCGCTTTCCTTCGTCATGGAAACTGGCGGCAAGTGCAACGATGTCCTGGTAGTACGCATCGAGCCCGATTCGCTTCGCGATGGCTCGGGCACACTCTTCCTCCCAACTCTGGTGCTCATCGAGCGTTTGCGGACGGTCGGCCTCGGCGCGTTCGTCCTCCATTGCGGCGTCGCCAACCCACCCGTCGATTGCCAATGCCGCCAACGGTTCACCATCCGCCACTTTCGTGACGAACAAATATCGCCGCACCCACCCACCGCCTGGAGTGGTGCGCCACGATGCAACATCCTGCTCGCTGGCGTCTAGCGGATGAACACGGAATCCTGTGATGGGCACGTCGTTGGCGTCCGGACGAACGAGCCACGTCGTGGTGGTGTCGTCAGCGGCTTCGGCGGTCGCCTGGGCTTTGTCATCCAAGAGACCGTTGGTAAGACCGCCAAGCCGCGCGTCGACAATGAGCGTCGCACCGGTAAGTAGATCGTCGAGCTGCTCGCGAGCCTTCTTGGCTTCTTTGCTCTCCTCGCCCTTCTTACCCCTACCCTTCGCGGCTGCGAGTTGTTCGAGCGTCCGCCATCCCTTCACCTCACCGCGAGGCGTGAGGGCGATAGTGACGACCTGCTTTCTGGGAGGGAGTCGCGCCTCATCGTCCTGCGTCTTGTAGACGGCCTCGGCGCGCTTGATGAGCCAATCGCGTACGAATTGAGTCTCCGTTTCGAGCTGTTCGCTCGTGTGCGGTGGCGCAGCCTTGAAGAAGCGCTTCGCCGCCTTGGCGTCCCTGGCGTTGAAGAGGCATTCGTTCCGCACCGGCAGGTGTTGCCGCCAGACAACCGTTGTTCGCGGATCGTTTGGATGGAAACCACGAAGCCATGGGTCGATCTCAGGTCGCCCAGGGTGTTCTTCGAGCGACGTCATCGACCAGGCGTCGACGAGTGCGCGTGTGAGCTCGGGGCGAAGCGGCTCGACCGTCGTCGCCTTGCGCACAGCATCGGCTTGTCGTTGTCGGAGCTGGAGCAGCGCATCCGGGCTGAGGCTGCCTCCTTCGCCGACCGTCTCGAGCAATCTGCGAAGAGCACGATGTTTCACAACCTCGGCCTCGTACTCAGCCACGATCTTAGCGTCGGCGTCCTTGAACGCCTTGATGTGCTTCTGAAACGCGGAGATCGACTTTTTCAGCTCCTTCTCGGCTTGCTTGCGTTTCTCGTCGGCAGCCTTCTCGTCGCTTGTCCTTTTCCGGCCCTTGCGGATGGACGTCTTCTCGCCTTGTAGTGCGCTCAAATTCTTCGTCAGCTTCTCGATCTCCAAACGGGCGGCCTTCCACGCATCACGCTTCTCGATCGCCTTCTTTGTTCCATCCGAAGCAGCGGGTTCGTCTTTGACTACAACGACAACCTTGGCGTCTCCGTCACCACGCCGGTTCACGCGGCCGAGACGCTGGACCATTCGCTCCCACGCGACGAGGTCGCAAACCATGTGATCCGCATCGAGATCCACCCCAACTTCTCCAGCGGACGTCGCGAGGAGGAAGGCCGAGCGCTCAAGGCTTACATTGGAACCCGCCAGGAATCCGAGTTGCGCAAGCGCATCGCGCGCCTGGACGCGCTCACGCACGCGGCGCCCGCCCACGAAGAGTTCAATGGTGGGTTCAGCTCCGTCCTTCTTCGCAAGGCTACGCAGCTCTGTGGCGACATCTTCGGCATCTTCACGCTTGTCGCAGAACACGAGGCAGCGGATGCGGTCAGTTCCCTGCGTTGTCAGGTCCCATGCCTGCTTCGCGAGTACACTGGCGAGTCTCGGTCCCTTGCCCTTCTTGTCGGCCTTCGCCTCGTCGCTTTCGTCCTCGCCCCCCTCGCTCGCTGCGTCGCTCGCATCCCGGACGAGCCGTACGGTGGTCAGCGTCTTCTTCGCGCTCAGGCGCTTCGAGACGACGGAGTTGGCGCGATCTGCCTCGGTGAGCGTCAGTGGCGTCGAGCCAGCTTCTCGTCCCGTCGCCGAAAGCGAAAGCAATCGAAACTTGGGAAGCAGGTTGCAAAGTGCCGGATCCTTCGGCCCGAACACCTCGATACCGCCTTCGATCTGACGCAGCAAATCTTCAAAGGCCGGAACGAGGTGCGCCTCGTCGAGCACGATGAGCGTGTCCGTACCAAGCAGCCCCGCGTGGTAGGGACGCATCTTCGACGACACGCCATAGCCGGAGAACAGGAGGCGTGAACCCACCATGTCGACAGTGCCCACCACAATGGCGGGTGCGCTTGGATCTTCGAGCCACTCACGGTTGTCGACGTGCTGCCCGCGAAGGGTTGAGATGGGCAAGGGTCGATTACCAAGGCCCAGCGCGTCGGAGACCGAACGCTCCTCTTGCACCCAGTTTCGAAGCTTCTCTGCGACCTCGGTAGCCTGATCGACGACAGCGCGACGATCGACGACGTAGACGAGCCGACGAGGCAATGGCGCACCGAGCGCTCGTGCGACGAGCCAGACTACTATCGTCGCGGTCTTCCCGAGGCCAGTCGGAATATCAAGCGTAGAAACAGCTTCTCCTTGCCTGAACCGGCGGAATAGCTCGAGCTGCCAAGGGAAGGGGGTCTGCCCCTCCTCGAGGCCGAGAGCCCCCATGAGCCACTGCAAGCCGAGGTCATGGTCACCATGGTTGGGCATGAATTCCAATGCCTGTGGTGCTCCACCCATGAACACCCCCTCATGGCCTTCACGGTCTGCTCGACCAGAACCATCATCGGACTCCATCAACCTCTCCTTCCAATTCCCGGTTTCATGAAACACACCCTACAACCCGTATGCGACAAGGACGGTCACAGCCTCTCCGATTTTTTCTGAGCGGCCTCCGCTGCACGGCGATGCTCCTTGCGCACGCGATCGGCGAGCGCCTTCGGTTGCAGCACGGAGACTTCGGCCCCAAAGCTTAGAAACCAGGCGACGAGGGGCGGGCCCACGGGGATCTCGAGTTCGACGCCGAGCGTCCCATCCTCCCCTCTGTCGAGCCGCTGGCTGGGATGGATCTTCTTTTCAGCGACGAAGGGGGCGGCTTGCGCCGAGAACCGAAGGTGGACTCGCTCGTTGTGCCCCGACCACGGGCCAAAGCTTCCCTGAAGCATGGGTGACGCCGAGAAATGCTCCCGCGGAGTGAAGAACTGGCCGGTCTTCTCGACGGATACCGCCCGATTCACCAGGAAGGTTCGTACTTGGCGGCGTTTGTGGCAGAAGCCAATGAGATAGAGCGCGCCAGCCTGGACGTGCAGGTGATACGGGTTGACCAGCCGGCGTGAGGGATGCTGCTGGCGAGGCTTGCGATAAACGAGTTCGACCGTCTCACGCCGCTCGAGCGCCGAAAGCAGCTTCTCGATCACGGCGTGAGAGCGACGATGGTCGTGACTGGCCCCTGATAATGCGCTGATCTGGCGTGTGGCAGCTGCGGCGCGCTGGGAAATCTCCTTCGGCACGGCAGACCGAATCTTCTCCAGCGCGGAGATGGCGGCTTCGTGAAAGACGGTGCCAGCGAGCCCTGCGAGCAGGTCTCGGCCCGTCGACAGCGCGAGCATCTCGGCAAAGGTGAGAGTCAGCGAGAGCCGTCTCTTGTGCCCCTCCATGATGCGCCATCGTTTTTGGGCATCGTCCGGGTCTTGATAGAGTGGCACTCCCGTGCTCTCGAGCACCGCGAGATCCCGATAGATGGTGCGGGTGGTGCAGCCAAGTTCCCTGGCGGCCTCACCAACTGCCAACTCTCGCCGCTCCTCCAGGAGCTGAGTCAGCCTGTGCTGCCGTCGGAATGAGTCTCCACGCCCCATAAGCGCGGCACTATACACCTTTAGGGCTGCGCGGCGATGCCTCAGTTGTAGGTGCGAGCCTTCCCCCGAGTGCGTGTGCGAGTAGCATACGCACTCAGCGTCGCACGTCTCCGCTAGCCCGGATAATTCACGACGACTCCGCGTAGAAGAGCCGATCCCTTTGCGGCGTGCGCCCTTCTCGCTTCGGTCTCGGCCGTCTGCAGAAATCGCGTCATGAATGATCCGGGCTAGAGGGAGCACAATCGGAGGCGCAGGAGGTGCTCCAAGGGGCAGTGGCAGTCCTGGTTTTCCAGAAATCCCCGGCAATGGCCTGCCCCTACAACCAACAAGGGGCGCACCGCGGGGCAGCACGGGGCAATCGTAGGGGCGGCCCTTGTAGCCGCCCTTATGAAGTCCTCAACCGCAAGATCCCCCGGTCGCAAATGGCATCGGAGCTCCCTCAACCGCAAGACCCCCCAGTCGCGAGGGGCATCGGAGATCTCTTAACCGCAGGATCCCCCGGTCGCGACCTCCCTTGCCTGCGGTTCGAATTCGCTGAAGACCCCCTCGCGACCCCCTTGCCTGCGGTTCGAGTTCGCGGAGGACCCCCTCGCGACTCCCCTTACCTGCGGTTCGAGTTCGCTGAAGACTCCCTCGCGACCCCCCTTACCTGCGGTTCGAGTTCGCGGAGGACCCGGTCGAGAGCGCCTACGCGGTGATTTCGGAGCTATTCGACAGCCTGCTGCGCGAATCGATGCGTCGGCTGGGCGCTACGGCGCCTGCGTAATCACAGGGCATTCGTAGGGGCGGCCCTTAAGGCGCACCTTGTGCGCCCATTTCCCCACCACTCAATACGGCCACAACAACGGAAGCACCACTACCATCACAATGCCGAAGAGCACTTGCAAGGGCAGGCCCACTTTTACGTAATCCATGAACGTATACTGCCCCGCAGACATCACCAGCGCGTTGGGTGGCGTGGAAAAGGGGCTCGCAAAGCACATGCTGGCCGCCACTGTAACGGCAAACAGGAAAGGATACGGGCTGACACCTATTTCATGGGCAGAATGCATCGCAACAGGAGTAAAAAGCACCGCCGTCGCGGTATTGCTGATGAAAAGCGTGAGCAGCGAGGTGGCAAAATAGATCCCCGCCATCAAAGCCGTGGGACCAAAACCTCCCAACCCTTCCACCAATCCTCTGGAGATGGATGCGGCGGCGCCGGTTTTTTCGATCGCCAACGACATGGGCAACATGGCGCCAATCAATACGACGCTCTCCCAGTTGATGGTTTTGTAGGCTTCTTCGACATTGCGAAAACACCCCGTGAGGACCATTCCCACGGCCGCCATCAACACGGCGGCAACGGCAGGCACCACGTTGAAGGCCATCAACATCACCATGCCGATCATGATGGCCGCCGCGAGAGGAGCTTTATGATCGAGCGTGATCTTCGACGCCTCCGCAAGCGGTTGCCCGATGACCACCCACTCCGACGATTCCTCGCTGAGCCGCGCGATGTCGCTCCATTCGCCCTGAACCAAGAGCACGTCTCCCGACTGCAATTTTTCGTGTTTCAGGTTTTGCAAGATGTGCTCTTGCTTGCGTTGGATGCCCAGGATATTGATCTTGTATTTTTCGCGGAAACCCGAATTTCGAACCGGCTGATTCACCAGTCTCGAGTTGGAAAATACCACGACCTCCGCGATCCCAATCTCGTCGAACCGGAGCTTGCCCGCAAAAGCGGGTGCTTCCTCTTCCGATTCGTGCATATCGATCATGTCGACCTTATGTTCGACCGCAAATCGCCGTACCTGCTCGAAGGAACCGGAAAGATACAGGACGTCGTTCTCTACGATCACAGTTTCGGGACCGGCCAATCTCTGATTGATGGTTTTCAGGAATTTTTGATTGATGGTCTTCAGGAACAGGCTACGACCATGGGCCCGGCGCCTTATTTCTAATACATTGATATTGTACCGCTTGGGTATGTTCAATTCCTGCAATGTCTTGCCCGTCAACGACGATCCGGGGATCGACCGCACGCGGAACAGGTTCTGCGAAAGCTGGTACTCATTGGCCAAATCTTTGAGCGATTTCGGTTTTTTTTCATCCCCCGCGTCCTTGTCTTTCGTGAGAAAAATTTTGCTGAGGGGACCAAGAGCAACAATCCCCAGCGAGACGCAAATCATGCCGACGGGCAGGAATGAAAAGAACGAGAGGCCCTCGAGACCCGCATCCCTGAGCGCGCCGTCGATGACCAAGTTTGGCGGCGTTCCGATGAGAGTCATCATTCCGCCCATGCTGCTCGCAAAAGCCAGCGGCATCAGGAAACGGCTCGGACTGGTGTCGGCTGCAACGGCCAGGCTCACGACGATCGGGAGCATCAGAGCGACCGTGCCGGTGTTGCTCACGAAACCCCCAATCACCGCCGTCACCATCATCACCATCACAAACAGTCTCGTCTGACGATGGCCAGACAAGGTCAGTATTTTTCTGCTGATGACGTTGGCCAGTCCGGTACGTAAAATGCCGCCTCCCACGACGAACAGCCCGATCATCATGATAATCACGGGACTCGAAAACCCCGCGAGTGCCTCGCCGGGCGTCAGTATCTTGAACAACATCAAGAGGATGAGCGCGCACAACGCCACGAGGTCCGAACGAATTGTGCCAGTTACGAAGAAGACGATGGCGAGAACCAATATGGCAAACGTGATGAACATGGTCGGTATGCCGCGCAGCTACGAGCGTTTTGCGAGGATTTCGGCAAATTTCGTGTCGTAGCGCGCGGCCCTGAATTCTTCGGATGCGAGGAGCTTGCGCACGAACGCGATGTTCGTCGTAAGAGGAGCGATGACCGTGCCGGCAAGCGCGCGATCGAGTTCGGCAATGGCAAGGTCGCGCGTCTTCCCCCACGCGACGACTTTGGCAATCATGGGATCGTAATAAGGAGTGACTTTCGAACCCGCACGGACCCCCGATTCAACGCGCAGCGAGGGAGACTGCACGTCACCCGCGCCGCCCGCCCAGCGGAGTTCGTCGACGGCTCCGGGCTTGGGGATGAAGCCCTTCTTCGGATCTTCGGCGTAGATGCGTGCCTCGATGCTATGGCCGTTTTTTCGAATCTCGGACAGATCCGGAAGCTTTTGTCCCGCGGCCACACGAAGTTGAAGCTCGACGAGATCGAGCCCCGTCACCATTTCAGTGACCGGATGCTCGACTTGAAGGCGCGCATTGACTTCGAGGAAAAAGAGATTGCCGGCGTCGTCGGCAATGAACTCGCACGTGCCTGCACCGACATAGCCAACCTTCTTCACCACGCGGAGCGCGGCATCATAAAGAGCCTGCCGGCGCTTCTCCCCCGCGTCACCCGCGAAGAATGCAGCCGCCGAAGGTGACTCCTCGACAATCTTTTGGTGTCGGCGTTGCACACTGCACTCACGCTCGCCAAGGGCAAAGGCCTGACCGTGCGCGTCGCAGAGAACCTGAACCTCGACGTGACGAGGCTCTTTGACATAGCGTTCGAGGTAGACGCGCGCGTCTGCGAAGCTGGCCTTGCCGCGATCGGAACATGACTTGAGAGCTCGCTCGAGGCCGGATTCATCCATGACGACCTGCATGCCAATGCCACCACCCCCGCCCACGGCCTTGACGACAATGGGATATCCAACTTTCGCGGCGACATTCTTTGCATCTTGCACACCTTCCGGCGCGTCAATGGCAATGGGTTCGTCCGTGCCGGGAACGGGACTCGTGCCGACCGAAAGCGCAACGTGGCGCGCCTTCATCTTGTCGCCAAACGCATCCAGCACGCTCGGCGGAGGTCCAATGAAAACTGTGCCCACCTCGGCAACGGCGCGCGCGAAAGCAGACTTCTCGCTGAGAAAACCGTAGCCCGGATGAACGGCGTTCGCGCCAGTGCTCTTCAGCGCAGCGACAATGGCATCGATGTGGAGATAAGAGTCCTTTGCCGGCGCCGGACCGACAAGTACGGCTTCGTCCGCATCTCTGACGTGCGGCGCGTCCGCATCTGCTTCGGAGTAAATTGCCACGGTGCGAATGCCTAGTCGCTTGCACGTACGGATCACGCGGCGAGCAATCTCTCCGCGATTCGCGATGAGGACTTTGTCGAACATAGCCTCTTTATTTAGCATACGTCAGTGGAAGTCTCGACTTGTCGCGACCATGTCAGGTAAGTGCATATCGAGTGACTCCACACGTTCGGCGACGACGTAAATAACCGACGACGGTACGGCGCGGTCTACAAGCTTCGGCAAGGATGGGTTCCCCTTGTCGCTCCGCTCGATCTTTCCGTGCACCATGAGAAGGCGCGCCGTCATCGCGACGTGACGGTATTTTTCGAAGACGCGCGACCAGAGCACGAGATTCAAAAATCCGAATTCGTCCTCCATGGTCACGAATACGACGCCGCTCGCCGTGCCCGGACGCTGCCTGCAGATGACGAGCCCCGCCACGCTGACGCGCATGCCCTCCCGAAGCGAGAGACAATCACGCGATGACTTGATCCGCTTCGAAAGCCGCGGTCGGACGAGTTTCATGGGATGGTCGGTTACCGAGATACCTGTGCGCTCGTAATCGAGAACGAGTTGCTCCGCGCGTGACATGGGTGCGAACGACGCACACGGCTCGATGGACTCGACGTGGCTCCACATGCCACCCATCCGCGGGCGTGCGACCTTCCAGATCGCTTCACGCCGCCCGCCCGAGAGATCATCGAGCGCACCCGATTCCGCCAATACAAAGAGCGCTTTTTTGTCGAGGCGCGCGCGCGTGGTGAGATCTTCGATGCTCGTGAAGAGATGATCTTTGCGAACGCTCTCGATACGCTGACACACTTCTTCGCTGAGGCCGCGAACCAAACGCAAACCAAGACGGATCTCCATCTTCGACGGGCACGCGCAGTCCCAGCCGCTCGCGTTCACGTCGAAGGGCAAGAGCCGAACACCATGGCGCTTGGCATCTTGAAGCAACGTGGACGGCGAATAAAACCCCATGGGCTGGCTGTTGATGATCGCCGCCGCGAATGCCGCAGGGTGATGCACCTTGAGCCATGCGCTTGCGTAAACGAGGAGCGCAAAGCTCGCTGCATGGCTTTCGGGAAATCCGTATTCGGCGAAACCTTGAATCTGCTGATAAAGACGCTCCCCGAACGCTTCCGGGATGCCGCGTTCGCGAAAGCCTGAAAGCAAGCGCTCCCGGTGAATCTCGAGATTGCCTGTTTTGCGCCATGCAGCCATGTCGCGACGTAGTCTGTCGGCTTCGCGGCCGCCGTAACCTGCGCCTACAATGGCAATCTGCATGACTTGCTCTTGAAAGAGCGGCACACCGAGCGTTCGCTCGAGGATGGGCGCTAAAAGCGGATGCGGAGGTTCGGCCTTTTCTTCACCCGCGCGGCGGCGCAAGTACGGATGCACCATTCCACCCTGGATGGGCCCCGGACGTACGATCGCGACCTCGATGACGAGATCATAGAACTTCTGCGGACGGAGGCGCGGCAGCATGGCCATCTGCGCACGGCTCTCGATCTGAAAGACGCCGACGCTATCGGCTTTGCAAAGTGCATCATACACGGATGGATCTTCGGCCGGGATCGCCGCGAGCCTGTCCGTGACGGGCCCTCGTGCCGCAACGTCTTTGACGAGATCGAGGCATCTGCGAATGGCCGTCAGCATCCCGAGACCGAGCACGTCGATCTTGAAGAAGCCGAGCGTATCGATGTCGTCCTTGTCCCAAGGGATGATCGTGCGACCCGCCATGGTCGCAGGCTCGATGGGCGCAACCGCCGAGAGCGGCGCGGCCGAGAGCACGAAGCCTCCCACGTGAATCGACAGATGCCGCGGAAAGCCCTGAATTTTATGCGCGAATGCGAGCGTCTGGCGCACGCGCGGATCTTCGGAGCTCAGACCCATGGCTTTGAGGCGCGACTCGCTCACGGCCGACATGCCGTCCCACCACGTGACGACGCTCGAGAGCGCACCCACTTGCTCGAGCGACAAACCGAACGTCTTGCCCACATCGCGCAGCGCGCTCTTCGATCGGTACGAGATGACTTCGCTCACCATCGCAGCGCGATCGCGCCCGTAAACTTCGTAAATCTCCTGGATGATCTCTTCGCGACGTTCGTGCTCGAAGTCGACGTCGATGTCCGGCGGCTCGCGCCGCTCATTCGACAGAAAGCGCTCGAAGAGCAAATTCGAGCGCGCGGGATCGACCGCGGTGATACCGAGGCAATAACAGACCGCGCTGTTCGCGGCGCTTCCCCTACCCTGGCAGAGAATGTCGCGACGGCGCGCCATGTCCACGATGGCGCGCACGGACAGGAAATACGGCGCGACTTCGAGCTTCGTGATGAGAGCAAGCTCCTTTTCGATCTGTAGAGCGACGGACGCGGGCACGCCTTGATAGCCACGTCGATGGCTATATCGCTGCCCTGCACCGTCGTACGTCAAGCGGCGAAGTGCTTCGTCGGCCGTTTCCGCCGGACTGCCGCCACGAAAATCGCGGTGCACGAGATCCGTGAGTTCGTACGGGAAACGGTACGAAAGCTCTTTGATCGAAAAAAGACAGCGATCGGCAATGAAACGAGATCGCCCGATCCATGCGGGATGCACAGAAAAGAGGCGTTCGATTTGCTCTTCGCTTTTGAGATGCGCTTCGGCATTCGGCAACAGATCGCGCCCCGCATCGCCCAGCGTCTTGCCCTCGCGAATGCAATGAAGAACGTCGAAGACAGGCTTGTCTTCGGGACGCGCAAACAACACGCGACCGACTGCGCAAACGGCAACTCCGTAGTTGCGCTGCGCCTCGAGCGTGCGGGTGACGCGCACGCGATCTTCACCGTCCTTGTGCAAATAGACGGCGATGGAAAGACGATGACCGAAGGCGCGCTTCAAGTCGCCGATGGGAAGCGTGGCATCCGCGAGCGCCCAGAGTCCCGCAGCCTTCGCGCATACCCGAGAGAGCGGAATGCCCGTAAAGGGCGACTCGGGATGGCGCGCATGGCTCTCCGTGAGGATCTCGCAGAGATTCGTGTATCCTGCATGATTTTCGACGAGCACCGTGAGGGTCGTGGCTTTGCCGGGCACCTCGTCGTGATCGCCTTCGTTTTCGAGCGTGAGCTCGCAGCCCAAGATGATGCGGATGCCATGCTTCTCTGCTGCTTCGTGCGCGCGCACGATGCCGTAGAGGCCATCGCGATCGGTGATGGCGATGGCGTCGTAGCCGATCCTTGCCGCGCGCTCGACCATGCTCTCGGGCGAAGACGCGCCAGCGAGAAAGCTGAAATTCGTACGCGCCGTAAGCTCGACGTAGCGTGATCCCATCTTACTGAACCGCTTTCAAGTTGACGCGAGGTCGAGGCGGGGCAGACACGGGGGTCTGCCCCTACAAGCAACCAAACGCATATTCGTAGGGGCGGCCCCCTGTGGCCGCCCTCGTCGCGATCGCGGCAACTCGAAGTGGTCTCAATCGAACCACCCGCGCACGCGTGAGAGCCCGCTTGCGCAATCGATTTCGACCCACGCATGCGCCTCCTCTATCCATGCTTCCACGTAGTCGCACGTGCGTTGCGCGCGCTTCCACCAGTCGACGGATTCGAGGCGCGCGAGCCGGCGGACGATGCGCACACGCTCGCGCGGCACGACGATGGGCTCCTCGACGATGCGCGTTGGCTCGGGAATGCTCGAGAGCAGGCGCTTGCGAGGAGGCGCAGGCGGCTCGCCGAT
The DNA here is from genome assembly GCA_009781005.1 of Polyangiaceae bacterium. GTDB lineage: Bacteria > Myxococcota_A > Polyangia > Polyangiales > Polyangiaceae > Labilithrix. The sequence continues at coordinate 23,868 of WQYX01000002.1, forward strand.
GCGGACGAAGCGCGATCGATCCTCGGGCTGCCATGCATCACCGAGTGCGAGCTTTCCAACCGCGAGATCACCGAGATCGGCCGCGAGCTCGGCGACCAGACGCGGCAAGACGGTATCCGCTTTGGGAAGCGGATCGAAGAGCGAGAGCATCGTTTGAGGCTTGTGCACGAGCAGCGGCGCACGAAGCTTGGCCGACAGCACGGGCGCGCACAGAGCGAGCCGTTCGATCCTCGGCCGCAGCGCCGAGAGAAGATCTTGCGCGCGCGACAGCGGCGAAGGCAAATCGAACACAATGATCTCTTCGTGTTTCGAAGCGTCCTCGAGGAGCGCGCGGTCGAGCGAGAGTACGAGCTCGAGGCGCGACGTGGCGACCGCGCGAGCTGCGAGACGTGATGCGAGGCGATCGGTCAGTGTCTTGGTGACGAAGACGAGGGCTTCGGTGCCAGTGACACCGTACTCGAGCGACACTTCTTCTTCCGGGATGGATGGCGGAAGATACGGCGTGAGCGGCGCACGATCATCACCGTGGGCAAGCGCGAGGACGACGGGAGCGAGCGCACCGAGCCGCGACGCGAGCGATGCGCGAGGCAGCGACGTGAGATCCATCACACTTCGCACGCCGAGCTTCGTGAGCCAGCGCACGTCGCTCTCCGGCAAAGGCAGCGCAGAGATCTCGAGTTCCGCCATCGCCGCCGCGTTCTTTCCGGGCGAGACAACGCGAGTCGCGCACACCGCGCGCTGTAACTCACGCCCGCTTTCAAGTTGACGCGAGGTCGAGGCGGGGCCGAGGAGCGGACCGGAACAGCCTTGTATGGGCTTTGAGGACCGCACCGCAGGCCCCAACGATGAGATCGCGTCAAATCGAAAGCGGGCGCGCGCGAGGATGGCCGAGACGCGTGGCCCATCCGCGCAAACGACGGCACACGCGTGCCCCTGATCGACCATGGCACTTGCAAGACGCGCGACGAGCACCTGCTCTCCCTGCTCTTGATTGGGGCCATGAAGATGCGCGCACCCCGTGATGTCGACCCAAACGACATCGCCAAAGCAGCCGACGAGATCATCGCGCGCACGCTTCGCACGCGCAGACGATGCTTGTTCGAATGCCACGGTGGCACCGAAAGCAAGCGCGATCTCCGCGAGCCGCGCGAGCTCCCCGCAGACATCCTCGGGCCTCACCTCGACACGCAACTCCGGCAAATGGATCGCGCAAATTCTCATCTGCGAGGAAGGGACACCCGCAACGCGACGGGCCAGGGCAAGGGTCGCGAGGTGGATGCGTTCGTCAAGAGGAGGAATCGTGTGCCGCTCTCTTCCGATGCGAGTGCGAGCTTGCGCACGACGACCGAGCCGTCGACGCGCGGACGACGGTGACTGCCAACCGCGAGGTTGCCAGACAGGCCTGAGAGCGCGTCGACGATGACGAGATCGAACGCGCCGGAGATTGCAATTCTCACGACGGTGCGCGCGAGCGACACCGGATCGGGCCGGACGATGAGAAGCCGATCGAGATCGATCCCGGCTTGAGCAACCGAAGGCGCGTAAAGCGACGGCGCGTTGGTTGGATTCACCCACGCGCACCACGCGCGCGCATTGCCTTCGTGCACCGTGCGCGCCGCCGCGAGAGCGATGGTGGTTGCGCCGCCGCGCATGGCCCCTGCCATGCCTTTCGTGCCGCCCACGGGCGCGGCGAGCTCGACGACGCCAGGAGGCAAACCGTGATCAGGCAGGACGTGATCGAGCTCGGGCCCGAGATGCAGTACGGACTTCGGCTTCGACAGCGACGCGATCCCCTGCACGACGCCGAGCCGAGCGAATTCTAAGGCATTGAAATCACGCAGGTTTGAGCCGAGAACAGCACTTATACTGAACATAATAACAGTATCTTATGGTGGCGCAAGAGTGCCCGGAGAGTGCGTGCTAAAGGTAGCGACCTGATGACGGAGGCACTCTCTAAGGATGTCGGCGCGCAGAGCTTGCCTGACGATCCCGCGCTCGCTCGCCTCGCCGCCATTTTGCAGGGCATGGGCTCGGTCCTCGTTTGCTACTCGGGCGGCATCGACAGCGCTTTCGTGCTCGCGGTCGCGCATCGCGTGCTCGGCGACGAGTGCGTCGGCATGACCGCCGTGAGCCCGAGCCTCGCGTCGTTCGAGCGTGAAGAAGCAGCACGGGTTGCTCGCCAGATCGGCGCGCGCCACGAGCTCGTCGAGTCGGGCGAAATCGATCATGAGAATTACGCGAAGAATGATATTGACCGGTGCTTCCACTGCAAGAGCGAGCTTTATCGCCTGAGCGCAAAAAAGAAGATGGATTGGGACTTGGCCGAAGTCGTCAATGGTACCAATACCGACGATCTCGGCGATTATCGTCCGGGCCTCGAAGCCGCGAAAGAAGCGGGGGCGCGCAGCCCTCTCGTCGAAGCCGGGCTCGGCAAATCCGAAGTGCGCCGGCTCGCGCAGCTTCTCGGAATGTCCATTTGGGACAAGCCCGCCGCTGCATGCTTGTCGAGCCGTTTGCCATATGGAACTCGGGTGACGCGCGAGCGACTCACTCAGATTGATGCGCTCGAAAAAGCAATTCACGATCTTGGGATTCGTCAAGCGCGCGTGCGCTGGCATAAATTAGAATCGACAGGCAACACGGTCGAGAGCGCGATGGCACGCATCGAAGTCGCGCACACCGAAATGGCAAAAGCGTTCGAGGTGCGCGAGGAGATCGTGGAAGCCGGAAAGCGCCTTGGATTCGCGTACATCACGCTCGATCTCTCCGGCTACCGCACCGGCAGCCACAACGAAGTGCTCAAGGGGCGGTCGCTAAGGGTGATAAGCGACCCCGATGCTCGGTAATCAGATGCCGACGTAACTACCACACACAGAAACCTCCCGACGGCCCGGGTTCCACACCAACTTCCAATCTGAAGGCGTCAGGCTCCCAAGGGAAGGTAAATGTCGACTACGAAGATTACGTGTTAAAGGTGGCATCAAGAGAGGCTGATGCACAAAGGAGAAAACTGATGAACAAATCGGCAATATATTTTACCCGCGCCGCACCTGCTGCGCGTGAGGGCGCGGTTATTCTCTCTGGCCACATGATTGACCAAGAGGCCGATCCAAGTTTTACGCGACCAATGAACATTTTTGTTGATCAATCGTGGGGGCATTCAGGCGATGTGCGCAATGATGTGGTTTACGGTTTGGCGACGAGGCCGTCAACTGCAGTACCTGGCCTGACTGAGATCTACGCGTTGGGCCGGGACGCAACCTTGTGGATCAAGCGACCTCGGCAAGACCCTGTGGAAGTCAAGGTGCCGGTCCGGGAACCCTGGATGTATCTGGAAAACGTGTGCCTCGCCTCGACTGGCATCTACGTCTGCGGCGGTCAGCGGCAGGTGTATCGGTACTCGGATGGACAGTGGTCGGCCCAGGACGACGGGATTTACATTCCTTCAACCAACGGGGAGCCGGGCCCGACCTTGTTTTCGATTATTGAGTTGAAAGATATGTCGCTGCTGGTCGTCGGCTCAGGAGGATTCATTGCCACGCGGCCTGCCGGTGGGGCTTGGACGATCCTCGATTGCCCAACCAACATGGACTTGCTTTGTGCATTACCGGACGATCAAGGGATATGGATTTCGGGCCGTGCGGGTACATTGCTGTACCTGTCCGCCGATATGGCAACGTGGTCCGATCATTCGGACGAGAACGTCAGTACCGCTAACTTTGATTGCCTGGCGCACCATGGTAAACGCGTCTACATCACTGCCAGGAACGATCTTCTTGTGACTACAAAAGAAGGGGGAATCGCCGTTGTGCAGGCACCATTCAAGCCGGACAGTGAATTTCACAGCGTCTGCACTTCTGGCGATTATCTTTTTGTCACAGGTGACGAGCATGTGTATCGGCTTGGACCCGATGGCTGGGTGTATCTTCAATGCCCAGACAATACCTAGCCAGTGTTGCGGTGATCGGATACCCCCGGCCCAGTCGTTTCCGATCCCCATCGTCCCCCAGCAGCACGTCGAGAAGGCCGCCCACCTGCGCCACATGTGCCTGATGAATCTGGGGTGTCTGGACAAGCGTATCGCATCTGGATAGCATTGCGAGAGCGGGCAGCCACGGCAGCTGTTGCCGGCAGGCGCTGGAATCGCCACGGTGGGGGCACTGCAAACACGCGACATGGCGCGGCCGGCCGTACTGCTGGACTTGGCCGGCTCCTCGCCGGACGCCCGCGGCGTGCAAACCCAAGCGGCGTCAATTGCGGGCCTTCCCCGTCCGTGCGCAGGAAGGCGCGCTTCGCGCCTGACGAGCACGTGACAAGGGGAAGGCGGCGCAGCTCGCGTAGCGAGCGCGCGGTTGGGGCTCATTAAGTCGCGCACACCGAAATGGCAAAAGCGTTCGAGGTGCGCGAGGAGATCGTGGAAGCCGGAAAGCGCTTCGGTTTCGCGTACGTCACGCTCGATCTCGCCGGCTACCGCACCGGCAGCCACAACGAAGTGCTCAAGGGGCGGTCGCTAAGGGTGATTTGATATCCCTATCCGCGCGACAAATCCCCGCCCTCTGCTCCGTCTGATACCCTCGACGCAAACTGCATGCGTCACAAGATAAAGGCCCTTCTCGTCATCGGTGCCGTCGGGCTGACAAGCTGGTCTCTCGCGGGGTTGCCAGCAGGAAAAACAGTACGGCCTTGGTCCCACGCTTTGCAGTGATGGGACGGTCTCCGGCTCCTCAGGTCGCGGGACGTGCTCCCATCACGGTGGAATCGCGGGAGGCCGCCACCGCGGTCGGCGATAAGTGGTTGGGAACGGAAAGGGGTCTGCGAATCAGGCAGCCGGGTTATACTTTTCATACTTGCCTCAGCGCAAACGATGCACCATAAGGCTGGCAATCTCGGCGCAACGGGCTCCCCTGGCGGCGCGCAGGAAGGCGCGCCCCGAGGTCTCGCCGCAGGCGGGCCGAAGACGCGAAAGCAGAGGCGCGCCTGACGAGCACCGCCCAAGGGGGAGCACGCGCGGTGAGCGGAGCGAGACGCGCGGTGGGGTCCCACTCAACACAGTCGTTCGTAGGTCATCGTGAGGGCGGAGACGAGCTCGTCGACTTTCAAGAGCGGGTGGTAGCGGCCGGGGCCCAGCATGGCGGGCATCATTTCACCTGCGCGCGGATCGATGGTGAGGGCGTGAATGCGCACGCCGACGCGATCGGCCTCGCGGACGGCTTGACGCACATCGAGGATGCCGTGTTTGCCTTCGTATCGATCGTAGTCCGTGGGCTTGCCGTCGCCGATCATGAGAAGAAGCTTGTGGCGCTCGGGCCGGCGAGCAAGCAGGCTCGTTGCGTGACGGAGCGCGGGCCCGATGCGCGTGTAACCTTGCGGTTGCATGGCTCCGAGATGCGCGCGCCCAACGGGCCACGGCGTGCCGTGCCCCATGATCTCGAAGACGCGACACGCCGTCCTCGTGTGCGAAGCGAACGCGAAGATCTGAATCGTGTCACCGAGCGTGCTCGTCACTTCACCGAGGACGAGAACGGCCTCGCGCGCGACGTCGAGCACGCGCCGATCGGAGACCCACGCGTCGCTCGATAGCGAAACGTCGAGGAGCACGAGCAGCGCGACGTCTCGCTCCTTTCTGCGCCGTTGCACGTAAAGGCGCGGCGCCCCGCAGTCGTCCGCGCGCAGCGAAGAGAGGTGACGGACGACCGCGTCGAGATCGATGGCCTCGCCATCGCGCTGCCGTCGTTCGACGGCGCGACGAGTGCGCGCAACCTCGATGCACTTGCGAAGCTCGTCGATCTTTCGCCGATGCCGCACGAGGGGTTCTTGGTGCCAGACCAAGTCCACGGCGCTCACTTGCGTTGGGTAAACCGTGCACCATGCACGCAAATAATCGTGGCGTTTCGCGTCCCATTCGTCGTACGGAATGCCGCGCTCGTGAGCGAGCACGGTCTCGACGTCAGGGATGTCGGCCGAGGCCGAGACGTCGGCAGAGAGAACGGCGTGAACGCGATCATCGGAGCGAATGATCTTGCCCAGATCGAGCTCCTCGAGAGCTTCAGCGTGCTCGTCGAGCTGGTCGGAGCCGTCCAGATCGCGCGCACCGCCGTGGTAGTCCTCCGCGGTGTCGACCTTTTCGAATGCATGCTGGACGACGTTTTCCTCGAGCTCCTTCGGATCGATCTCAACGAGCTCGATGGTCTCGATGGCTTTGACCTTGCGCTGTCGCGCGTCGCGCTCCGGCGGGCTCCCCACGTCTCTCGCGGCGTCGTCGCCGCGTGCCACGTCGTCCGGACGCATGCTGCCCCAGAGCACGACGGGCGGCGAACGCCGATCTCTGGGTGCTCGGGCGAACGCCGTCGAATCGAAACGTGCACCTTGCACGAGGATCTCGCGGCGCAGTTCCTCCACCTCCGCTTCGCCGTGCGCGAGCTCTCGAGGATCGGGCCTCTCGGCAAGTGCCGCTCTGCACGCCGGCTCCCATCGCTCGAAAAATCCAGGCCACGACTCCAAAAGCGCCTCGAGTGCGGCGCGCACCGCCATGACCTCGCTGCGAACGTCGTCGAGACGATGGCGCGGGACGAATCGAGCATGCTGAACGTAGAGCATGCTCGAGAGCGCGGTCCGCACGACGTACGCGTCGACGTTGCCCGCAGGCGACTCGGAGATCGATATCGTCGCCGGCAGAAACAGCACGCGCCCAACGATGCCCCCTTCCGCTTTCGCGGATCGAACGCGCACGTCATCTCCGGCGACGATGCGCGCGAGCACCGTCAGTCGCGGCTCGAGGAGAGCGAGATGCGCGGCGTAAGGCGGAATCGCTTTTTCTGAGCCACGACCAAACGCCCGCGCAATCCGGCGAATTGCTTGATACGCGGAAAGTTGCCAATCCCAATCGAGCGACGGCCCGCGCGATGAATCGACAGGCTTATCTTCTGGAGACATGATTAAACCGCTTTCAAGTTGCCGCGAGGTCGAGGCGGGGCCGAGGAGCGGACCGGAACAGCCTGCTTCGGCTTTGAGGACCGCACCGCAGGCCCCAACGACGAGATCGCGGCAAATCGAAAGCGGTCAAAACGCGAGTGCAACTGCTTCATTGAGGCCGTCGCGCACGTCCGGATCGTCGGTGAGGGACTCGACGATTGCCACCTGACAAGCACGACGCGGAGCGAGCCCCGCCTGAACGAGCTTTGCCGCATCGACGAGCAGACGCGTCGAGGGCCGCTCCGCGAGCCCCAGATGATCGAGCTTTCGAACCTTCTGCGCAAGCAGACTGAGCCGCCGCGCGACTTTCCTGTCCACACCGGTTTCACCGACCAGGATGTCGACTTCGACGTCGACATCGGGATAATCGAATGCGAGCGACACGAACCGCTGACGCGTGGATGCTTTCAATTCCTTGAGGCCGCGCTGATATCCGGGGTTGAAACTCACCACCAAGTGAAACCCATCGGCCGCGGCAAGCACCTCGTCGCGCTGTTCAATGTAGAGTACACGCCTGTGATCGCTGAGAGGATGAAGCACGACGATGACGTCGGGACGCGCCTCCGCAATCTCGTCGAGGTACAGAATGGCTCCTGCGCGAACAGCCCGGGTGACCGGGCCATCTTGCCATTGCGTTTCACCGCCGCGAATCAAATATCGTCCGACGAGATCAACCGCGCTCGTTTCGTCGTGACACGCAACCGTGACGAGCGGGCGTCCGAGCCGCTCCGCCATGGCTTCGACGAAACGGCTCTTGCCCGTGCCCGTGGGTCCCTTCAAGCAAAGCGGGAGTTTTTGCGCGAAGGCATATTGAAAAATGGCGCACTCATCCGTAATCGGTCGATAAAACGTAGAGGGTTGAGGCACGCGTTACTCCGCCGCGGAGGACTCCGCCACTGGATCGACACCTGCGTCGGAAGCCCCCTCCACACTCACCTGCGGCAATCCATACATCGTGAAATTCCAGATGTAGAGGATGATCCCTGTGGTGAACACGAGCGCGGCGAGAACGAGTCCCACGAAGTGGACCTCGATGGCCTTTTGCACCGCAAGGAAATCCATTCCCGACTTTCGCTCGAGATAGACTTGCGAAATACCAGCCACCGCAAAAGCCCCCGTCATGCCGAGCATGCCTACATTGGATACCCAGAATGCCCACGTGCTACTCCAATGCTTGTACGCCGTCCGTCCCGTCATGCCCGGCATGGCATAGGCGATGACGCCGAGAACGATGGTTGCGTACGCGCCCCAGAACGCGAGGTGCCCGTGCATGGCGGTCACGAGCGTCCCGTGCGTCCACAAATTGACCTGCGGAATGGTATGGGCGAATCCAAGGAAGCCCGCACCAACGAAGCTCATGATGCCGCAGCCCACGGTCCAGAAGAGGGCATTCTTGTTTGGGTGCCGGCGCCCTCCTCGCAGCATCATGGTGACCGCATAGGCAGCCATGCCAAGGAATGCCAGCGGCTCGAGGGCCGAGAAGATACCACCAACGGCAAGCCAGTAACGGGGAGTACCAATGTAATAGTAGTGGTGTCCCGTCCCGAGAATTCCGGAGAGGAACGTCAGACCCACGATGACGTAGAGCCATTTTTCGATGACTTCGCGGTCAACGCCCGTCAGCTTGATGAGGAGGAACGATAGAATCGCTCCCATGATGAGCTCCCAGACCCCCTCCACCCAGAGATGGACGACCCACCACCGGAAATACGAATCGTGCACCTGGTTTTGGAACGTGTACATTCCGGGCAGGTAGAGCAGTGCTGCGGAAAGGAGCCCGCCGAAGAGAACCGCACCGGTGGTGCTGAGGCGGCGCGCCTTCCATGCGGTCATGCCGATATTGAAGAGAAACGCGAGGACGTCGACGACCACGAGGTAGTCGAGCGGACGCGGGATCTCGAGGAACTTTCGGCCTTCCCACCAATCGAGGTGAAAACCAACGATGGCAATGACGCCCACGACGACGAGAGCCGCCCACTGCACGACCGCAAGCTTCGGACTAAAGAGCTCGCGGTCGGATTCCTCCGGGATGATGTAATAGGCGGCGCCCATGAATCCCGACAGAAGCCACACGACCAGAAGGTTGGTGTGCGTGGCGCGAGCCGCATTGAATGGGATGACGGAGTGAAGAACGTCGAAACCCAGGTGCGCGAACCCCATGATGAACCCGTAGAGGATCTGCAGCGAAAGCAGCAGCATCGACGTCGCAAAGAACAAGTACGCGACGCGCTGGCTCTTGAACTTCATCGTGCGCCTCCATTCGAAAGAAGGAACGAGGCGAGCTCTTTGCGCACCTCCGGCGAAAGGCTAAAATTGGGCATCGCCGTTCCGGGCTTCACCGAATTAGGATTGGAAACCCATTTGTCGAAGGCTTCCGGGGTGTACCTCGCAGAAAGGTTGTCGAGAGCAGGCCCCACGGCTGCGCCCTGACCTTCGAGAGAGTGGCACCCCATGCATAGCTCCTTGAAGATGGCAGGCGCCGAGGCGAGCTTCCCGCTGGCCGCACCATTCGCAGGCGCCACAGCAACATTCGACGGAGGCTTGGCAGCAAGATCGGGCTTCGCAGGGAATCCGTTCGTATCGACGTGCCCAATCCAGTCGAGGAACGCAACGAGATCGTCGATTTGTTCTGGATGCTGGTCGAAGTGGTAATTGACCATTTTTCGCTCATTCGGAAACATGGCTTCCGGATTACGCAAAAACATCCGGATCCAATCTTTGCCGCGGCGTTCCACGACTTTCGTGAGCTCCGGTGCGTAATAAGCACCTTCCCCCAAGATCGTGTGACACCCCATGCAATTGTGTTTATCCCAAATGAGACGGCCGCTAAGGACATGGGCGTCCAACTTATCTTCGTGGGAGCGGGCGGGCACCCGCATGAGGGTATCCACCGTCAGCCAAAGAAAGATGGCTGAGAATCCTACTGTCCCGCCGAGGAAAAACTTTTTTGCGTGAGACTTCGAGAGCATGCCATTCCTTCCGGGCCAAGCCCTAGCCCGCACCACGGGCGTTGCGTTGCGAAGGTTTTATGGAACGCCCGCGAGGCCCAGGTGCTGACTACGGAACAACGATTGAATCTGCGAGCGATCAAGAATTGAACGCTGCGCGACTCTTCAATGCTCTACTGCTGTGCAAGGGGTATGCCTTGTTCGTTTTCATCCCGAAACTTGAGGCCGCCCTCGAAATACTCCGAGTATTCCTGGGCCGGCCTCCCTAGCTTTGCGTCGCTCACGACGTTTCCGGATGAGAACTATCAAATTCGCAAATGACGATTCATAAAGAAGCGCACTGTTTGCGAGTTTTGCGCAAGACATGCACCGTAAAATTTCCCAAAAATGAGAGTTATAGGCCCTCCCGGCCGCGCGCAGCCGGCCCGCAAAGATGGGGCGGACGTGATCTTCTGCGGCGAGCACGGCCAAGGGAGGGGCAAGCGCGGTGGAGCGAAGCGACACCGCGCGGGGGTGGGCCTCCTACTACTTCTTCGGAGCGACCTTCTTGTCTGCGTGATGTCCCGCAGCCTTGGCGGCAGGCGGCCTCGCTGCTTCGTGATGCGTGCGAAGGGCGAGCACCACGAGTGCCGCGGTCTTCTTCGAGCCCGTGGCGCTATCGAACTTGCCAAAGGCCTCCGACTTCTTGCCGTGCGTCATCGTTGCCGTGCCGTCGTCTCCAATGGAGATTTTCTCGTTGTCACCAACGATGTCATCGCCGCTGAACTTGAGGCTGTTTTTGAAATCACCCATGAGCGCGCCGTCGGCACCAACGGTGACGAGCGTCCTGCCGCTTGCATCCTCGATGTGGTCGCCATCAATCTTCAACAAGGTCTTGCCGTCGGCACTTGCGACAGTGCCATCGCCCTTGATCTCGAAGCTCTTGGCCTTGGCCCATTTCTTCGACGGCGTGAACTTCATTGCAGCGATATCAATCTTCTGCACGGCAGGGGCGACCGGCGTCGTGTCCGCGGGAGGAGTGGTTTCCGTTGCAGCAGTGGCAGCGGGCGGAGGAATATCCGTCGGGGCGGCCGTGGCAACAGGCTCCGTGTCCGGGGACTTGGGGGGCGGTTCAGATCCACCGCATGCAGCGGCGAGGAGGAGTGCGGGAATAGCGAACAGTAGCTTTGAGCGGAACATGGCGGCGCACGGTAGTCGAAGGCGCGAATCACCACAAGGCGCAACAAAGCGCAATTCCAAAATACGACGGACCGAGTCGCAATCCTGAGACGTCACTCTTTGAGAGCTTCAGCACCACCAATAATTTCCATCAGCTCTTTGGTGATCGCGGCCTGGCGCGCGCGGTTGTACGCGAGCGTCAAGCGGGCAATCATGTCCTTTGCGTTACGCGTGGCCGAGTCCATGGCGGTCATGCGAGCGCCATACTCACTTGCTTGGCTCTCCAGCATGGCGCGATAAAGCGAGACTTCGACGTACATCGGCATAAGGCGCTCGAGAACAGTGCGCTCGTTGGGTTCGAAGAGGTACTCCGTGGGGGCAAGCGCTCCGTCGGCCGGTGCCTCGGGCTCAGGAAGCGGGAGGAGCTGCTCCACCACCGTCTTCTGCGTCATGGCGCTCTTGAATTCGTTGTAGACTACATATACCGCGTCGATCTCGCCCTTCTGATAACTGCCCATGACCCAGTCGGCCACGATGCTTGCTTTTGCGAGATCGAGACCCTCGTACATCTTGGGGAAGTCGCGCGCGACCGTACCGCGGCGGCGAACGAGGTAGTCGCGCGCCTTTTTGCCGATGGTGCCAAAGACAACGTCGATGTCCTCTTGCTTCTTTGCGCGCCACGTGCGTTCCGCGGCTTTGCTCGCGTTGACGTTGAACGCGCCGCAGAGTCCGCGATCACCCGACATCACGACGACGAGCACCTTGCGTTCCGGTCTGCGCTGAAGGAGCGGGTGAACGGCGGCGTTCGAATCCGGCGACGCGTTCTCGTCGACCTGCTTGCCCATCGCGCCGGCCACGCCATGGAGAACTTCCTGCGTCTTCAGCGCGTACGGACGAAGCTGCGTGATGCGCTGCTGCGCGCGGTTGAGGCGCGCGCCCGCCACCATCTTCATGGCGCGCGTGATCTTCTGCGTTGCTTTGACGCTCGTGATCCTTTTGCGAATCGTCTTCAAGGAAGGCATGAGTTCGCCCTCTCACTTCTTGGCGAAGGCCATACCGAAATCGGCGAGCGCCTTCTTCAGCGTCTCCTCCGTGTCCTTGTCGAGCGCTTTCTTCGTGCGGATGTTCTGGAAGATCTCGGGGTACTTCGACTCGATGAACGGATAGAGCTGCTTTTCGTATTCGCCGAGCTTCGAGACATCGATGCTATCGAGGTGACCCTTCGTGCCGGCGTAAATGATGACGACCTGCTTTTCGACCGGCTGCGGAACGTACTGACCCTGCTTGAGGATCTCGACGAGGCGCACACCGCGATCGAGCATGTTGCGCGTGACCTGATCGAGGTCCGAAGCGAACTGGCTGAAGGCGGCCTTCTCGCGATACTGCGCGAGATCGAGCTTGAGCGAACCAGCGACCGACTTCATCGCCTTGATCTGCGCCGAGCCGCCGACGCGGCTGACGGAGATGCCGACGTTGATGGCCGGACGCACGCCCGAGTAAAAGAGGTCCGACTCGAGGAAGATCTGGCCGTCCGTGATGCTGATGACGTTCGTCGGAATGTACGCCGAGACGTCGCCCGCCTGCGTCTCGATGATGGGAAGCGCCGTGAGAGATCCGCCCGCTTGCGGGTTTCTCACGATCTCGTAGCCATTGCCCTTGGCCTTGAGTTCGTGCTCCGCGGCCTCGTGACCCTGCTCGCCGAGGTGAACTTTCGCGTCCCCGCGCTTGTCCCAGGTCGTGCCCTTCGCAACGACCGCGAGCTCGTCGGCCATCCTCGCTGCGCGCTCGAGCAAACGCGAATGGATGTAGAATACATCACCCGGATACGCCTCGCGTCCCGGCGGACGGCGCAAGAGAAGCGAGAGCTGGCGGTAAGCAACAGCCTGCTTCGAGAGATCGTCGTAGACGCAGAGGGCGTGACGGCCGCTATCGCGGAAGTACTCCGCCATGGTGACACCCGTGTAGGGTGCAATGAATTGCAGCGGCGCAGACTCGCTCGCACCGGACACGACGATCGTCGTGAACTCCATGGCGCCCGCGTTCGTGAGTCTGTCCGCGACCGAGGCCACGGTGGACTGCTTCTGACCAATGGCGATGTAGAAGCAATGAACGCCCTGGCCCTTCTGGTTGATGATCGTGTCGATGGCGACGGCGGTCTTGCCCGTCTGGCGGTCGCCGATGATGAGTTCGCGCTGCCCGCGGCCGATCGGCACCATCGAGTCGATGGCTTTGATGCCCGTTTGCAGCGGCTCTTTGACCGGCTGGCGCGCGAGGATGCCCGGCGCCTTGATCTCGACGCGACGGCGGTGCGGCGTGTCGATGGGGCCCTTGCCGTCGATCGGCATGCCGAGCGCGTTGACGACGCGACCGACGAGCGCCTCGCCAACGGGCACCTCCATGATGCGGCTCGTGCGGCGAACCGTGGCGCCTTCTTTGATTCCAGTCGACTCGCCGAAAAGCACGGCGCCGACATTGTCCGCCTCGAGATTCAGCACGAGGCCCATGATGCCGCCAGGGAACTCGACGAGCTCACCGGCCATGGCCCCTTCGAGGCCGTAGATGCGTGCAATGCCGTCGCCGACGCTGAGCACGGTGCCCGTCTCGGTCGTGACTGCGGCCTTTTCGTAGGTCTGGATCTGCTTCTTGATAATCGACGAGATCTCTTCGGCCCGAAGCTGCATGGCGTTCTCTTCTTCGTCTTTGGTTACGTGGACACGCTGTGAAAATCGTAAAATCGGCTGATCCAAACCAACACGAGTCAGTTCGGGATCATGGCCTCTTTCATCTGGTGGAGGCGCGCAACGAGCGAGCCATCGAACACCGTGTCGCCGACGCGAACGACGACGCCACAGAGAAGCGACGGATCGATCTTGCGGTCGAGCGCGATACGGCGTCCAGTGACGCGTTCGAGTTCGCGCTGCAATCGCACGAAATAATCTTCCGAAAGCGGCATGGCTGCCAAGACTTCGGCGCGAACGATGCCGCGTTTCTGATCGGCGAGCTCGCGCAGGCGAACGGCGATGGCCGGCAGCGCCCTCACGCGACGGCGATCGACGAGAAGAGCGAGCGCGTTCTTCGCCGTGACGCCGAGGCCGAGCCGGTCGCTCACCTCGTGCATGATCGCTTTTTTCGCGGACGCCGAGAGGAGCGGATCTTCGAAAGCGCTGCGCAGCTCACGACTGGACTCGTAGGCCTCGGCAGCGCGCCCCAGCTCGTCGACGAGCGCGTCGAGCTGCCCCGCCTCGCTTCCGAGTTCGAGCAAGGCGGCTGCGTAACGCTTTGCGATGACGCCAGGAATCACGATGCACCTCCCGTGGAACTTGCAGCGGCAGGACGGCGCGACAGCTCGGCGAGCAAGTCGTTGGCGAAGCGAGCGTGATCGTCCGAGGTGATCGACCGCGCAAGGATCTTCGAAGCTTCTTCGACGGCGAGATCGATGGTCTCGAGATGGATCTCGTGCCGGAGCTGGTGGCGCTCCTGCTCGACGAGGCGATCGGCGTCGCGCTTCATGCGCTCGGCGGATTCGTTCGCATCGTTGAGGATTCTGTCCGCGTCGCCCATGCCGGCCGCAATGAGCGAATCACGCGCAGTTCTGGCGTGCTCATCGGCGTGGGCAAGATCGCCCTGATACTGCTTCGCGCGCTCCTTCGCCTCCGCGAGGAACTTCTGCGCATCCTCGATCTCTTTGCCGATGGTGATGCGGCGTTGCTTGAGACCTTCGGCAACCGGCTTCTTGCCCAACGTGTAATAGAGAGCCGCAAGAAGACCGAAGTTTATGACGAGCGCGAGGATCGCGGGCTTCTTCTTGTCGAAGACATCGAACCAGTTGATGGACTCCGGACCGTGGTGACCCTCGCCGTGCTCGGCACTCTCCTGCGCACCATGCTCGCCATGCGCACCGTGCTCGGCAGGCACCGCATGTTCTTGCGCCACGGCAAGGGCCGTGACGAGAGCAAAGGCTGACGCGAGCAGTCCTACGAGGATTCGTCTGAAACGCGTTCTCACGACGACACCTCCCGGCCGAGAACGCGACCGGCGATCTGGCGGCCGAGCGCGGTAGCTTCCGTGCGGAGCTGCTTGCGCGCCGCGTCCGCCTCAGTGGTGATGTTTGCGCGACCATGCTGAAGGGTGGCCGCCGCTTTTTCGCGAACGCCAGCCATGAGCTCGGCTTCCTTGCGAACGCTTTCGGCGCGAAGAGCGTCGCGCTGGGCGGCGCCGGCAGCACGTGCCTTGGCAAGGATGGCCTCGTACTCGGCAAGAGCCTTGGATGAGCGCTCATCTTCCTTGCTCGCCTCGCGACGCGTGCCTTCAATGCGTTTTTCGCGCGCCTCGAAGAGACGCATCATCGGGTCGAACAGCATCGGCTTGAGCACGATGATGAGGGCGACGAAGATGATGACTTGAACGAAAAGACTTAGGTCGAAGTCGACGGTAACGCCGCCCTCGGCCAAGATTTGTCGGGACGCTGTGAGGGTGCTCACGCTGAGCAGCGACATGGGGCCTCGTAAGCTCGCTCGACGAACCACTTCTCCCGAAGGGACGCCGAGCGTCGGACGGGTCGCGAGCTACCACTACCGGCTCCACGTGTCCACGTTAAGTTGCCCAGTCCGCGCTGTTAAAGTTGCGCGCGAGCTGTCTCGCGCGTCCAGATGCCAAACCGGGCTCGTTTGGGCATGTGGCGTGCACCCGTCGTCGCATGCCTCGATGGAGATGGGCAAGCGCGGTCGCCATCCTCGTCATCAGTGCATGCGCGCACACTGAGCCGAGCGCCCCGCCGAAGATGGGAACCACAACGACAACGAGCGCCGCGATTCCCGCGGCTCCCACGGCCGGCAGTGAGCTCGGGCACGGCGCCGATCCGCGCCCCATCTCCGCCCCAAGATACACCGCGGCGCTACGCGTCGATTGCCACGAGTCCTTGTTGTGTGCGCCGTGAGCTCACGGCTCACAGACCAAGGACGAACGCGCGCACGGCTTCGCGGAACGCCTTCGGTACTTCGAGGTTGGGTAGGTGCGCGGCGTCGTCCAGCACGGCGAGCTTCGCGTTTGGAATCGCGCGCGCGAGTGTCTCGGCAACAGGCAGGGGTACGAGGACGTCTTCGCGCCCGGACACGACGAGGGTCGGCACACGGATCGACGCGAGATCAGCCGTCCTGTCCGCACGATCGCGGATGGCTTCGAGCGCTGAAGCAATGGCGCCTGCCGACGATTGCATCCCGAGAGCGCGCACCTGACCGACGACCTCCGGCTTGACGTTCACCGTGGTCTTCGAGAGCAAGCGCGCGATGAGTTCTTCGACGACGGCACCTTCTTCCCCTGCCCTTACGCGTGCGATGTTCCGATTCCGTGTGGCGCGCGCCGCCTCCGGTTCGGCCTCCGCGCGCGTGTCGATGAGCATGAGGCCGCGCATGCGCGAAGCATGTCGGTGCGCGAACGAGAGCGCGACGTAGCCTCCCATCGAAATGCCTCCAATGACCACGCGCTCGCGAATGCCGAGGGCATCGAGCAACGACGCGACGTCGTCGGCCATCGCGTCGATCGACGGCGGCTGCAACGCGTCGAACGGCGTCGTCGTGCCAAAGCCGCGCATGCTCGGAGCAATGACGCGCATCGCGTCCGACAAGAGATCCGCATCCGCGCGAAACACCTCTGCGGAGAGCGGGAACGGATGCAAAAGAACGACGGTCGTGCCTTTGCCCTCATCAATGAACGACATGCGAAGCCGCGCGGTATCGATCTCCATGGCAGCGCGAACGCTAGCCGGACGAGGCGAGCTCTGCGAGCGCGCGACTTGTCGCACGCGAGGCATCTTGCGACACCCCGTTGGAACCCTTCCGCGCTTTTCGCATCCGGAGGTGCTTCAGCGACAACCCCCGAGTTCAATCGAGCCTTCAATCTTCTTGAAATCTTCGTTGAACCAGATCGCTTTCACGCCGACGTCTGCATCCGCGAGAAACTCTTGCGACTCTTGAGAAGGCCTCGTCGGAAACAGCACGGCGAGGTCGATGGCCACTCGATTGCTTTGCCGTCTGCGATAGTCGAGAAGCTGGCCCACGGCCATTCTGCACATTGGCATCGCATCATTGGTTTTCACCTCCACCAGCAGGTGCCGACCATTCCGGTATTCAAGGATCAGAGCGTCGAACCGACAAGTCCGCTCTGATCCTTCCTGGACGATGAGACCGGCCTGCTTGCAGATTGCGCGAAACGCGTTCGTCATGGTGTTGTGCGTCCGACGCATCGTCACCATATCCATCGAGCGCAGGTACTCCACGTCCTCGTCGTTGCGCTCTCCCAATTCCTTTGGCGGATTTGCAATTTGTTCCTCATCGATCACATCGAGATCGAGGGCGTCGTCGATACCTGCCTGCCCAATCCGCTCCAAAAGGTCGTCATGGAGGTCGTCATGTTGGATGACGGCATCGAGATCGAAGGCGTCGTCGATACCTGCCTGCCCGATCAGGTTCACGAGACCGTCATATTGCGCTCCAAGGGTCAGTGATGCGGGGTCGAGGCGCCTCAGAAACTGGCGCGTTCGAGCATTGATGATTGGTGCGCGACTGCGCGGATCGAGACACGCGAGAAGCGGGGTCAGGAGGTTCGACGGCTTACCATCTCCTGCGCGCGGGCGAGACAGAAGCGGGAGGGATTCGATCTTGCGATAAGCCGCGTTCGCAGCGCCATCGTCGACCGCACTGGCTACGGAGTCGACAATCTTCCGGACAGCGTCACGATGATCACACAGCCACTCGCGAGCGATTCTGCGAAAACCGTTGTAATAGGCCACTATCCCGAGCTCTCCAATGGCATCCGGAGCGCCGTTGGTCTGAAACCCCTTCATTAAGGCTAAGCCGGCCTTTGGATCAAAGCCAAGGTCCGAGAGTGCCTCTACGACTGCCCCAGTGTTATCAGTGATCTCACGATGTCTGTTTTTTGTGATCCAGGTAAGCCTGCATAATGCATGCAGTTCATCGGCCGACAGTGCGCCCCTTGAGGCGCAGATGTCGTAACAAGCTCGTACGAGTCGTGCTGTCCTTCGCTCGCGATTGGCCCATTCCTGAATTTCGCCATCAGCCCAGTCCAACATGATCCCATCAAAGTATCACCGCAGTCGATGCGAGTGCGCGGACAGTCCCTCGTCGCTGAGCGACGAAGGCCGGCTTGAGCGAGAAACTCACGGCGTGTCACGAACCCTTTGGGGTTCCGAAATCGAGATGATGTCTGTTGTTCTGATAAACCCTTGGAGATCGACGATG
This sequence comes from Polyangiaceae bacterium, assembly GCA_009781005.1. Taxonomy (GTDB): domain Bacteria; phylum Myxococcota_A; class Polyangia; order Polyangiales; family Polyangiaceae; genus Labilithrix. The sequence goes on from WQYX01000002.1 coordinate 42,202, forward strand.
CAGCAATGACGGGCCTTCCCCGTTCGTGCGCAGGAAGGCGGGCGCTTCGCCCGCCTGACGAGCACGTGACAAGGGGAAGGCGGCGCGGCGAGCGCAGCGAGCGCGCGGATGGGGCCGCTTAACACGCGCTCGCGAATGCCGAGTGCATCGAGCAACGACGCGACGTCGTCGGCCATCGCGTCGATCGACGGCGGCTGCAACGTGTCGAACGGCGTCGTCGTGCCAAAGCCGCGCATGCTCGGAGCAATGACGCGCATCGCGTCCGACAACAGATCGGCGTCCGCGCGAAACACCTCGGCGGAGAGCGGGAACGGATGCAAAAGAACGACGGTCGTGCCTCTGCCTTCGTCAATGAACGACATGCGAAGCCGTGCGGTGTCGATCTCCATGGCAGCGCGAACGCTAGCCGGACGAGGCGAGCTCTGCGAGCGCGCGACTTGTCGCACGCGAGGCATCTTGCGACACCCGCTTCATGCAGCCGAGGCCAAGCAAGACGCAGATCTGCAGGTCGGCTTGAGGAACGCGCGTTGCACGATTCTGCGGCGTGCGAGAGCGTGCTTTGAGTGAAGACCTGACGATCCGCGACAGGATGTACGAGAGCTTCGGCCAGCAAGGGTTTGCCATGCCCACCTACCTTTCCGAACCGCACGAACGCGACGGCAGCCCGCTCACGGTCGGAATCGCTTGGGACGAAGCAGAAGAGTCCGCTTTGGCCGAAGGTTACGTCGATCGCATGAGCGCGAGTTCCATCGGGTCGCATACCGAACGCGACGAGCGCATTCACGATGCGGTGCTCGACCGGCTGACAGGCGACGGATCGATCGACATGTCCGAGGTCGAAATCATCCTTCACGAGGGCGAGGTCACACTCAGTGGAAGCGTTCCAACGGCTGTCGATCGCGCACGTGCCGAGATCCTCACCGAGCGCGTTCTGGGTGTCGTCGGAGTCGTCAATCGACTCAGCGTCGTGCCGCACTTTTAACGCTACTGCCGGAACTTCGTTCCGGGCTACGCGTTTCCGCTACGCGGAAACCAGTCGTGTTCCCTTGTCTCAAGGGGGCGCGGCGCCCCCTCTTGCCCGCTTTCGCGGGCAATTCACCCCTCCGAAAAGCCGCTCCCGCGGCTTTGCTCACTCCTGCCGGAATACTTCCGGCAGGAGTGTTAAATGCGGCATGTATCAGAGCGTGCTCGACAGCCGTCGCGAGCGAATCGAGGCTAGGGCGGAGCGCGAGGAGCCCGCGTAAACGTGACTTGTCGTACGTGCGCAGGCACCGCAGCGCCCACCTGAGGTCCCGCCGTAGGCGGGCCGACAGCGCCGAAGGCGCCATCGAAGCGTATCGATTCGCGCAGCAGGCTGGCGAACTCGCTCTCAGTGAGTCATGTGCGCCCATGAGGCGACAGCATTGACCGATTGCCGTCGTCGCGCGAAATATGTCCATCCTAAGGACAGTGACGATGCGCCTCTTTCACGGAACTCTTGCAAGCCTTTTGAGTCTTCTCGTTCTTGTTCCTGCGTGTTCGGGTGGCGGAGGTGGCGGACAAGATAGCGTGCCCTCGTCCGACCTGAATTCCTCGCAGCAGGCTTCATGCAACGACGACGCGGATTGTGCCAGGGGTGAGCGATGTGTCGAGAATTCTTGCATACCCACTTCTTGTACCGACGGCGTGCAAGACGGCGATGAAACGGACGTCGATTGCGGTGGGTCGTGCGAGCGTTGCGACGCTGGGAAGGCATGCCAGGTTGGCGACGATTGCGACAGCCGTTTCTGCACGGACAGCGTATGCGAACCTCGAGAACAAGGGCGCAAAGACGGCGATGAAACGGACGTCGATTGCGGCGGCAAGGTGTCACCACCGTGCGGTTGGGATCTCGCGTGTGTGGTGAACGAAGACTGTGCGTCGAACGCGTGCAGCGCCACCACGAAGAGATGCGTTCCACCGAGCTGCACGGTCCAAGATGGCGGGAAAACGTGCGGTCTCGACGGCGCCTCGGATTGTTGCCGCTCCTTGCCCGTGACGGGTTACCAAACGATCAACGGCAAGACGGTCTATCTCGATAAATACGAAATTACGGCCGGGCGCATGCGCGCATTCGTGCAAGCCGTGACGGCCAGCCAAGGTGGCGTAGCGGATATCAAAGGCTACATGGACGCGCATCGCCCCGCGCGCTGGAATGACGCATGGGGAGCCGTACTTCCTTCGGCGTTCCAGGATGGCCAACCCGAAATCACATATCAAATTTCGAATCCAACACCGAAGGTTTACGAGCCTTTGCGCGGTTATTTTTATCCAGGGCAAGACATCGTAGCCCCCACCGGCGCACTGTCTGCGGTTTCAAATGGTTCGTATTCAATCTGGCCAAGCATCGTCAACACCTTCGGTGAACTTCACTTTTTTGACGAGTACTCGTCGACTGCAGCGAACCACAATCTCAATTGTTCCAACACGAGCGGCTCGTACGGCCGCGGCACCTACTGGCTTCCTCCGGGCGGGAACATCAATAGGCAGTTCGATCAAGCCACGATGGACAGGCGAGCCCTCAACTGCACGACCAACGCGATGTTCGCGGCGTTCTGTGCATGGGACGGCGCCGAGCTCGTGACGGAAGACGTGATGCAGTACGTGGTGGGCGGTTCGCTCAGCACGAGTGGCCATATTGGCAATTGTGCCGGGTGCCGCATTGGCGCAGCCCCCACCGCAGCCTCCGGAAGCTGCACGCGGGGCCTCAACATCACCTACGACAGCGGCGGCAGCTACAGTGCTTGCCCCAACCTCCCAGGTTATGATCCAGGCCCGAATGAAGGCATGGATGCTTCGGGACGTATCTTTGCGCCTGGCATTGTCGCAGACGACGTCATTCGGGTCGTAGCAACGGACGAAGGCTGGTACGATCTCATTGGGAATCTGATGGAGATTGTCGTCTCCTCAGACGATCTGTTTTTTTATAATGGCTATGGCCTTGGAACCATGAGCGTCACGTATCACCGCGCCCAAATCAAGACAGCTCGCTACAAGAGCGGATCCATGGGGGCGCGGTGCATGCGCCTCAAGTGAGGACCGCTGCGGTCTATTCTACAACGTGCACCGTGCTGGCTTGAGGCCCCTTGTCCCCATCTTCTTCGGCGAAGCGCACCTTCGTACCAACGGAGAGCTTGTCGAAGCTGTTGCCGACGATGCTGTTGCGATGAAAGTAAATCTCGCGGCCATCGGGATCTTCGATGAAGCCATAACCGCGATCGCCGAAAAGCTTCGAGATGATTCCGTGCGGCGGCCTCTGATGCGAGACCTTCACGCCGAGCTTCAACTTCTGTGAATACTCTTCCAGCACGCGCTCGGCGTCTCCAAAGGCGCTATCGAGGGTGGCGTGCAAGTCCTCCTTGTCGCCGTCCAGGTTGCGAGAGACGACGAGCTCTTGCCCAGGCACTCGCATGTTGATGCACACTTGATAGCGCTTGCCTTGCTTGTGGTGTCTGTGCGGTGCCGCCACGACGACGTGGCATTTGACCATCCGATCGAAAAACGTTTCGAGCTTTGCAGCGCGCCTCTCCACGTGCGACGCAACGGATTCGGACTGCGGGATATCGCGAAAAGTAACTTGAACGAGTGCGGCCATTCGCATGGCTCCTTTGTTTTCTAGACCACTTCAATATCCATGCCGTAGGGTCGCGATCTCGGCCGATGAACGAGCCACCCAGCGCGATTGTCCAAGAAGCCAGCGCGGCCGAACGCGTGGTCGTCCTCAAAGTGCGCGCGCCCGGTCGAACATCGTGGGTCATCGTCGGCGTAGCCGGAACCACGGCGAGCACCGGGCTCCTGCCACCGGAAGCACGCAAAGAGCGCTGGGGTGGACGCTTGCCGCCTGGCTCTCGTCGTCAGCGCAGTCGCGAAGACGCGCTCGTCGGCGCACACGTCCTCGGCATTGGAAAAAACGAGATCCGCATCGACCAACGCGGTCAGATCCGCAGCGTGCGCGCATTGTCGGGCCGCATCGTCGTCACCGACGTGATGGACCCCGACGCGCCCCCGGCGTTCACGCTTCTCGATGAAGAGTCTCGCGCACGGCTCGAAGCCGCAGGGATCGCGCTCGTCGATGCCCTCGCAACCTCTGCGATCGACGTCGTTCGCAGCGAGATCACGCGATCGCTCGACAAGGCGCGCACGAAGATCTCGCGGCGAAGAGAGGCCGTCCGCGGTGACTTGCAGAAGATCGCCGAAGCGAACGACATCGCGTCGCGCGCGAGTTGGTTCATTGCGGAAGCGAAACGCGCATCGCGCGGTGCAAACAAACTCGTCGTCACGGACTGGTCGACAGGCGAGCCTTTGCCGATCGAAATCGCGCTCGATCCCGCGAAGAGCGCGAGCGAGCAAGTCGAGGCCATGTTCAAGCGGGCCAAGCGTCTCCGGCTCGGGGCCCAGATCGCGGAGAGCCGCCTCGCGCAAACCGAGGCGCAGCTCGCCGCCGTCACGGAAGCCATCGCGCACGTTGCCGAAGCGACCAGCCTGCCCGCGATGCGTGAAGCTGCGCATCAGGCGAAGAAGGCCGCACCGCGCGACGTTGCGCTGCCCGACGCACAAACCACCGAAGACGGCCGCACGCGCGCAGCGAAAAAACAGTCGACGTCGGGGCGGCGAACGCCTTACCGCACGTTCTTCGCGCGGAGTGGTCGCAAGCTCTTGGTCGGCAAGGGCGCGGCCGACAACGACACGCTGACACTCAAGGTATCGCGCCCGCACGATCTCTGGCTCCACGCAAAGGACCGCGTAGGCGCTCACGTCATCGCGCCGCTCGACAAAGGGCAGACGTGCTCCTCCGAAGATCTCGTCGACGCCGCGCACCTCGCGGCACACTTCTCCGATGCGCGTGACGAGAAGAATGTGGATGTGCAGTACACGCATCGAAAATACGTCCGCAAACCGAAGGGCTCCGGCCCGGGCTTCGTCCTTGTCGATCGCGAGAAGGTGCTCGTGCTCCGCATCGATCCCGGCCTTCTCCGTGATCTGCTTTCGCGCGAGGACGAGACGCTATAAGTCTCGGTCATGCGTCTGGCAGAGACGATTGCTGCGTGGTTCGGGCGCGTCGAAGTCGTGCTCGCAGGCGTCGAAGGTCACTTGCGCGACGGCGAGGAGGCTCTCGCGCGCGGCGATGCGATGCGTGCGCGCAGAGATGCCAACGTGATCCTCGCGCGCGTGCCGCATTCGCCCGTCGGTCTCGCGCTCCTCGCCGACGCGTGCGAGGCCGGTCACCTCGACGCCGAGCTGGCGCAGACGCTCGAAGAGCTCGCCAGTCGCGTGGCTTCGCGCGCCGAAATCTGGGTGCGCCTCGGGCGCGCACGCGAGCGCGTCAAGAGCCCCATCGAAGAGACGCGCGATGCTTTTCTCCGTGCGCTCGCCGTAGCCGAAGCGGGCAGCGATGCGAGACGCGAGACGTTGCTCTGGCTCGCGGATCTGGATCTCTCGAACGGCGATGGATCACGCGCCGAGCTCTGGCTCGAACGACTCGCAGATCGCAACGATTCGCAAGTTGCGCTCCGGCGTGCCGAGGCCCGCCTTCTCGAGAACGATGCCGCCGGCGCGCGCGAAGCGCTCGATCACCAGGAGCTCGATCCCACCGACGGGCGCGCTGCCCTCCTACGCGGGCGTACGCTCCTCGCCACCGGCGATGAAGGCACATTTCCGCTTCTGCTCCGCGCCACCGTGCTCGACACACCGGGAGCGAGCGAAGCTTTGGCGTCGGCGCTCGCGCGAATGCCGACCGACGACAACATGCGCGCAAAGATCCGCACGATTGCCGAGGCACGCGGAGAGATGGATCTTGCGAGGTGGAAGGCAGCCTTCGCGCGCGCCGAAGGCCGGCGCGACGAAGCGCGCGCCGCGCTCGTTGCTGCGGTGCGCGCGGGTGACGTCTCGGCCGCGCGCCCCCTGTTCGACACCGCTCTCGAAGACCAAGACCACGCATCGCTCGTCGTCGCACTCTCGGCGCTCGGTCACGAAGATGCTGCCGTGGACGATGCGCGCAAGCTTCCGTCGCCTGCTCGCCTGCGTGATCCCGGAGAGGCCGCGGAGATCCTCGATGCTCTTGCGACCGTGCACTCGGCGCGCGTCGAGCCGTGGGCGAGCGGCACGCGAAAAGTCGCCGTCGAGACCTGGATCCCGGCGTCCGGCGCGCCCAGTCGCTGGACCGAGCTGCTCACGCGGCTCGATCGGCACGCGCGCGCACTGCATGCCATCGATGGCCTCGCGAAGATCGCCGAGCTCGCCGTCGAACGCTCTCGCCCCGTACGCCTCGCCATCGTCGGCGAGTTCAACGCAGGCAAGAGCACCTTCATCAACGCGGTCATGGGCGCCGACGTCGCGCCAACGGGCGTTCTGCCAACGACGGCAACACTCCATCACTTGCGCTACGCACCCAATCCGTTCGCGCGCATCAAGTTCCACGACGCCGGCGCGGACACCCGCGAGCGCATCGTGCCGTCGAGTGAGCTTCGCACCACGCTCAAAGCCATCGATACTGCCACGGTCGAGCGCGTCGAAATCTTGATGCCGATCGCGTCGCTCACGCGCGTCGAGATCCTCGACACTCCGGGCTTCAACGCACCCGATCCAAAGCACACCGAAGCTGCGCGCTCCGCGTTCGAACAAGCCGACGCCCTCGTGTGGCTCTTCGACGCCGCGCAGCCGCTCAAACAAACCGAGCGCCTCATCCTCGAAGAAGCCAAGGCGCAGAATCTCCCGGTGCAGATCCTCGTGAACAAGGCCGATCGACTGGGCCGCGACGATCTCGCACGCGTGATGCGCTCCGTCTCCGAGTCACTCGACGACGTCGGCCTGCGCTCTTGGTCGCCGCCCATCGCTCTCAGCGCGCGCCTCGCGCTCGCGGGCAAGCTCGGAGACGCAAACGCGCTTGCAGAAAGCGGGTGGGCCGCGGTGCAGACGCTGCTCGACGAACAGATCGTCGGACGCAGCGACGAACTCAAAGAGCGCGGGCAACGGCGTCGAGCCGCGCGCGTGACGCGCGAACTCAGGCATCGCGCACAGAACATCGCCGAGACGGAACGCAGCGCCATCGACGCGTCGAAGCGCCTCGCCCATGATCTCGCGCAGCGCGCAGGCGAGCTCGAACGGGAATCGGAACAAGTCGCGCAAAGGATCGCGGGCGCGATGGCCGCTGCCGCGAACGAATGGAAGAGCGATCTCGACGTGGTCGTGACCGGTCGCGATCGAGCGCAGGCCGAAAGCGATCCCATCCTCGTTCGCTACCAGGTCGAGCGCGCCGTCACGCGTATCGCGAAACCGCTCGCGAGCGTGCTCGCGTCCGTGGCGTGCAGAGGAGCTACGGAAGTGGCAGGTGCATCCGAGGTCGATCTCCTGCCGCTCAGCCGTGCGATCGTGAGAACCTTCGCGGCCGCGGGCGGACAGCCCGAAACCATCGGATCGCTCGGACGGAGCGCCGCTCTATCCCTGAGCGAGCATCTGCTCGATCTTGCAGCGGCACCTCCCGCAGAGGGCAGCGCAGAAGGCCGCGTCGCCGAACTCTCGGCCATTGAAGAAAGCCTCGAACGATGAAACGGATGGCGCTTTTTACCCTTGCAGTCCTCGTTCTCTCATCGGCGTCGTTCGCCCCGCACGAAGCGGCCGCCGATCCGCTGCTCGACGTGGGCAAAGGCGACGTCAACGTGCAGGCCGAAAAACTCGAAGTCGACGTCGCTGCGGGCAGCGCGGTCCTCACCGGGCAGGTGGTCCTGCAGAAGGGCGATCTTTCGGTGCATTGCCCGCGCGTCGAGTTGAAGTTCGACGCTTCTCCTCACCTCCATTGGGCAAAGGGCTCCGGCGGCGTGGTCGCGGACGTGCGCGGGGTGCACGGCGAAGCGCCGGAGGTCGAACTCGATCTGAAGAAGCAGGTGCTCGAGCTGCGCGGCGGCGTGAGACTCTCGCGAGGCCAAGGTTGGATTCAAGCCGACAAGGCCACCATCGAACTTGCCACGGCACGCGTGACGGCAACGCAGGTGAAAGGCACGATCCCCGTCCCCAAGCCATGAGCACGGCGATCGAGGCGAACGAGCTGCGCGTCATGCTCGGCGATGAGACCGTCCTACGCGGCGTGACCGTGCGGGCGGAGGCCGGTGAAGTGCTCGGTGTTCTCGGTCCGTCGGGCGCAGGCAAGTCGACGTTGTTTCGTGCGATGGTCGGCGAGATCCCCGCCCAATCCGGAGAGATTCTTCTCTTCGGCGAGCCTGTGACGCGCTTGCCGTTGTGGGAGCGTGCGCGCCGCGGCGTCGCCTACCTTCCCCAGACACCGAGCGTGCTCTGGGATCTGTCCGTGCGCGACAATCTCCGGACGTATCGCCGGATCGTCTACAGGGGAAGTTGGTTCACTCGCAGAAGCGAGTCTTCGCACGACGAGGACCGGGCCATCGCGATCCTTGCCGAACGCGTAGCGCTTGCAGACAAGATGGACGTGAAAGCCGGCGAGCTGTCGGGCGGAGAGCGCCGGAGGCTCGAACTCGCGCGGGCGCTCACACGTCCGCCAAAGGTGCTCGTCTGCGACGAGCCATTCGCCGGCATCGATCCGCAGCAAGCAAGCCGACTCGGCGACATGCTGCGATCGTTGGCAAAGGATAGCGGAGTCGCAGTCTTGCTCGCAGATCATCATGTCGCCGAGGCTCTCTCGGTCTGCACGCGCGCGCTGCTCCTGCTCGACGGCCAAATCGCGATGGAAGGCTCGCCAGACGCATTTCGACGGCACCCCATCGTCGTCGGCCGGTACCTCGGGAACTGGACCCGGCCGCCGCCAGAATGACCGATCGGTCAACAGGAAAGCCGCCAACCACCTCCAAATTGATCAAACGGTCATCGGGAAGGCGAGCAAGCACCTCCAAGTTGACCAAACGGTCAACCGGAAGGCCACGAGCCACCTCCCCAACGCTCTCGAGAGCATTTGGACGGCCACAAACCACCCTCGAATTGACCCAATGGTCATCCGGAAGGTTGTCGACGGCCTCCTTATTGACCCAATGGTCATGAGCGGCGCGCATCGCGCCGCGCGAGGCTAATTGTCCCGCTGGCATCCTTTTCGCTTCCGAGACCCGCCCACCGGTGTAAGCTTGTCTTGGCGGGACTTTACCGATGGAAATAAAGCAGCAGCTAAAGCTCTCCCAGCAGCTCGTGATGACGCCGCAGCTCCAGCAGGCGATTCGCTTGCTGCAGCTCTCCCGGCTCGAACTTATCGAAGAAATTCGTAAAGAATGCGACGCAAACCCGGTTTTGGCGGACGAGGAGTTCGAACCGCGCCCCCGGACGAACACGGACTCCTCGGGGGCGGAGGTCATTGGAACGGCGCCGGAGCAGGGCGAAGCCAGGATGGAACGCCTCGACGAACGCAGGCGTACGGAAACGGGCAGCTCCGAGAAGACGGATACCAAACAAGTCAATGAGATTGATTGGGAGCAGTTTCTCGAAAATCGCACCCTTCAGCAGCCTCTGCCCGCCAGCCGCGGTGGCTTCGAGGAGCTGCCGCCCATCGAACAGAACCTTACGAAGGCGGCGTCGCTCGTCGATCATTTGCGATGGCAACTGCAAATGAGCGATTTCACGGAAGCCGAAAAGGGCTTTGCGGAGCTCGTGCTCGGCAACCTCGATGACAATGGTTTTCTCGATCTCAAAGGGGTCGAACGCCCAGACGGAACCCGCACGCCGGATTTGACGATCGAAGAACTCGCCCACGAAGCTGGGCTCGATCCCGAGGACGCGCCGGAGGTCCTACGCATCATGCAAGAGTGGGATCCTGTGGGCGTTTGCTCACGAGACCTGCGCGAGTGTCTGCTCGTGCAGGCCGAGGTTTTCGGCTCGCTCGATCTCGATGTGACCATCATCGATAAGCACCTACACAACCTCGAAAAACACAACTACCAGGCCATCGCACGCGATCTGAAGGTACCGGTCGAAGAGGTTTACGAGTCGGTCAAGGAGATTCAGAAGCTCGAAAGCCGCCCGGCGCGTAATTTCAGCGAGACGGACGACAAGCAAATTGCCATTACGCCGGACGTTTACGTCGTCAAAGATTCGGACAAGTGGGTCGTCACGGACAACGATCGCGGCGTACAGCGCCTCTACATCAACGAGGCGCTCACCAAACAGCTCCTCAAAGATCCGAGTGCAAAGGAGTTCATCGGCGAAAAGCTTCGCAATGCGCAGTGGCTGATCCGTGCGATCGAACAGCGGCGTAAGACGATCATCCGCGTCACCGAGTGCATCGTCGATAAGCAGCGGGAGTTTTTCGAGCGCGGTGTCGCCTTTCTCAAGCCTATGATCTTGCGCGACGTTGCAGAGGCCGTGGGCATGCACGAGTCAACCATCTCGCGCGTGACAACGAACAAGTACGTTCACACGCCGCAGGGGCTCTTCGAGCTTAAATACTTCTTTAACTCATCGATCCGCCGCGTCGCCGAGGAAGACATTGCGTCCGAGAGCGTCAAGCAGGCCATCAAAAAGATCATCGAAGGCGAGGACAAACAAAACCCGCTGAGTGATCAAGCCATTGTCGAGATTCTCGCCAAGCACGACGGCATCCAGATCGCCCGCCGCACAGTCGCAAAATATCGGGAAATGCTCGGGATTTTGGCCTCCAGCAAACGCAAGAAGCTGTTCTGAGGGCAGGCACGGGGGCCTGCCCCTACACCTGACCGATACCGCGTGCGTGTAGGGGCGGCCCCCCGTGGCCGCCCCGCATTCGGTGCGGCACCTCCTTCGGGCTAGCCATAAGATAGTGGCTCGCGCTACGCTGAGTGCAGGTGCCCCGATCGCGCGTCGTTTTGCCGAGGACATCCGCGAATGCCAACGTCGATGACGCTGGTGTTCGATTGGGGTGCTGTGGTGTGTTGCGCAGAAGGGAGGGCAGCGTGACCGCACGCGCGGTCGCCGAGTTTTCTTCGACACGGCCCTTCTCGAAGGAAGAGAATCGGCGAAAAACGGTTTGGCTGAACGAGTTTCTCATCCAGAAGAAACGAACGAGACGTGAACGACACCGAGGAGTCACGGAATGAATATCTCCATCACCTTCCGACACATGGATGGTTCGGATGCCGTCAAGGCCTATGCAACGGAAAAGGTTGGCAAGCTTCAAAAGTTTTTGAGGCAGCCACTTCATGGGCAAGTGACGGTGAGCTGCCAAAAGACGCTGCATCTCGCTGAGATCGATATCCACGCGGGCAGTCAGCATTTCCACGCGCGCGAAGAGTCGGAAGACATGTACGCCTCGATCGACAAGGTCATCGACAAGCTCGAACGTCAGATTCGCGGCGCTCACGGTGCGGCGAAGAAGAAAGGTGCTGATCGCGCGTCGGAACACCTTCTGCCGGACGAACCCGAGGAGTAGGGTGCGCGTGCAAACCTGCTGCGCGCCGGTTTGCGCGCACACCCTAGTACCGGCGCTTTTGCCGTTGGCCCACGAGCATTCTTTACCATGCGTCTCACGGACCTACTCTCGCCGGAGCGCGTCGATATCAAGCGCAACACGGCAAACGATCCATTCGACAAAGAGCACGCGATCGGTCTTTTGGCGTTGATGCTCGGCGAGCACGACGGCGTCACGACGGCGGAGATCGAGCACATTTTGCTCGAGCGCGAAGCTCTACAATCTACAGGCATAGGCGAAGGCGTGGCGATCCCTCACGGAGCTCTGCCACAGCTTAACGAACAGGTGGCGGCTCTGCTCATCGTTCCCGATGGGGTCGAGTTTCAAGCCATCGACGATGCCCCGGTGTCGATTCTCTTCGGCGTCATCGGCCCAAAGCGCGCCACGGGCGAGCATCTGAAGACGCTCGCCCGGGTGTCTAGGCTCTTGCGCAGCAAGGATTTCCGCACACGCCTCGTCAACGCGGAGACTTCGCAAAAAGCCTTCGCGCTCATCGACGCGGAGGAAACGGAAAAGAAGGGGGGCCTGTGAGAACGCGTTCTGGCGGCAGGACGCGATCATGACGTCGGTATTTCCCGTTCCTCCATTGGCGGAGATCACGGTTGCCGATCTCGTGGCCGATCCGCGCTTCGGCGGGACACTGAAGCGGCTCGCGGGTGAAAGCGGTCTCGACCGCCCCATCCGTCATCCGCGCGTACAAAAAAACGGGCTCGCGCTCGCGGGCCACTACTACGGCGTCGTTCCTACGCGCGTGCAGGTGCTCGGCGAAACCGAGATTTCGTACCTCGATTCGCTCGACGCCGACGCGCGAGGAAGAGCGGCACGGGGCCTGTTCTCACTCGGCTTGTCGTGCGTCGTGCTCACGCGCCGCGGCGATGCCCCGCGCGTCCTCCGAGAAGCCGCGGAAGCGACGGGCACACCGCTTTTTGCGAGTGGCGCGCGGTCGAGCCGCACGATCAACGAACTGCACGCGCTGCTCGACGAGAAGCTCGCGCCAACGACCACGTTGCACGGCGTGCTCGTCGACGTCTTCGGCATCGGGCTTCTCTTGCTCGGAAAAAGTGGCATCGGCAAGAGCGAGTGCGCCGTCGAACTCGTGCTCCGCGGGCATCGGCTCGTTGCCGACGATGTCGTCAAATGCGAGTGGCGACCGCCGGGAATGGTCTTTGGCGCAGCGGCCGACATCCTCCGCCATCACGTCGAGGTGCGCGGGCTGGGCGTGCTCAACATCCAAGACTTGTTCGGCGTAACGGCCGTGCGCGAACGCAAGCGCATCGACATGATTGTCCAGCTCGACGAGTGGAACGAGAAGACCGAGTACGACCGACTCGGCATCGACGATCGCTTTCTCGAAGTCCTGAGCACTCCCATCCGGCTCCTCACCGTCCCCGTGCGCCCGGGCCGAGACATGGGCACCATGCTCGAGATGGCTGCGCGCAACGAGCTATTACGGCGTGCGGGAAAGCACAGTGCACGCGCGTTGGTCGCACGGCTCGAAGAAAATGCAGGCCTCGGGCGCAATGCTCGCGACGACACGGCGGACGATCTTCCGGAGAGCGTGGTGCGAGCGCCCACCCCTCCGCCTCCACTGTCGTTCAACGAGAGCTCGGCCTGGATCCCTGCCCGCCCGAAGGACGACGAGTGATGCAAGGCGCGGAGAACCAGGCCGGTGGCGGCACCCCCATCCGAAGGCCGATGGTGGTCGTCGTGACCGGGCTCTCTGGCGCGGGGCGAACGACGTCGCTGCACGCGCTCGAAGATCTCGACTTCTTTTGCATCGACAACTTGCCCACGGCGCTCGCGCCCGATGCGGTCGCGCTCTGCGAAAAAGGCGGCATGACACGAGTCGCCCTCGGAATCGACGTGCGGGTTCGCGTGTTTCTCGGGGGCGTCGATCGCGTTCTGTCGCTGCTCGACGACGCCGGGCGGCGAGACCTGCACGTGCTGTTTCTCGACGCGTCGGACGAAACGCTCCTGCGCCGTTTCAGCGAGACGCGGCGCCCGCACGCGCTTGCCATGTCTGGAACCGTCGGCCACGCAGCCTCGGTCCTCGAAGGCGTGGCTCTCGAACGCGAGCGTCTCGCCCCGCTGCGTGCACGTGCCACGCGCGTGCTCGACACCACGAATCTTAGCGTTCACGAACTTCGCCGCGCGATTCTGGGTCAGTTCGGCCCTGCCTCGGGAACCGCAGAACGCATGGCCGTCCGCGTGATCTCGTTCGGATACAAATACGGCATACCGGCAGACGCCGATCTCGTGTTCGACGTGCGCTTTTTGAAAAACCCGTATTTCGTGCCCGAACTCAAGGACCTGAAAGGCACCGATCCGCGCGTGGTCGACTACGTCCTCGGCCTGCCCGAAACCTCGGAGCTCGTAGATAAGACGCTCAAATTACTTACCTATGTCATTCCGAAATACGAACGCGAAGGGAAAAGCTATTTGACTATCGCATTCGGATGCACGGGCGGCATGCATCGAAGCGTCGCGGTGGCGGCATTCGTGGCGGCGTTGCTCGAACAAACGTTGCGCGAGGCGTCTTCGGCAGCCTCGCACATCGACATCACGCTCTCGCATCGCGATATCCGGCGCCGCGAGGCGGCGCACGGAGGTGCGTTGACGACGTCCGCGGACCCGAGCGAAAAGCGAGGTCCATCATGAGTTCCCATCCGAGAAACTGCTGCGCGCCGCAAATCGTCGGTCGGCCTCCCTCAAAATACTCCGAGTATTCCTCGGTCGGCCTCCCTAGCCTTGCGTCGCTCGCGACGTTTTCGGATGGGAACTCATGAGCGCTCAAGCCTCCAACAAGTTTAAGATCATCAACGATCTCGGGCTTCATGCGCGCGCCGCAACGAAGCTCGTGCAGCTTGCATCTAAATTTCCGTGCGACGTCCAGCTCGCCTACCAGGGGCAGACGGCGAACGCGAAGAGCGTGATGGGGGTCCTGCTTCTCTGCGGGTCGAAGGGCACGGTCGTGGAGGTTATCGCCTCTGGCCCGAACGCATCGGAGTGCGTCCAAGCGATCGGCGAGCTTATCGCGAGTCGATTCGGAGAGCCGAGCTGATGGCCGACCGCACGAAAGGCGCAACGAGCCAAGTCGGTGCGCGTCCGCCATCGTTGGGGGACGTCAGTGCACCTCCGAGCTCGTTCGACCTCGAGCCGCGCGAGGCGATCATCCTCAAGGGCATCGCCGGATCGCCTGGCGTTGCCGTGGGGCCCGCGCTGGTCCTCGGCGACGTGCGATCGTCGTTCATCCGCAGGCACGTGCGGTCGTCGCAGATCCCCGCTGAGTTCGAACGCATCAAGAACGCCGTCAGCACGGCGCAAAGAACGCTGCGCGAGGTCGGCGCACGCATGCCGTCGGCGATGCGCGAGGCGTCCGCCATCCTCGACGCCTACCAATTGATGCTCGAGGATCCAACGCTCCACGAGCGCATTCACTACAAGCTAAAAATCGAGAGAAAGTGCGCTGAGTGGGCCGTGTCCGAAGCCGGCGAAGAGATCGTCGCTCTCTTCGACGGCGCAGCTGAGCGCGACGTCTATATCCTCGAGCGGCGCCACGACATCGAGTTCGTTTGCGACCGCCTCCTGCGTGCGCTCGTCGGCGAAGACAGGTCGCGTGCGGTCCGCCTCGAAGAACCCATGATCATCGTCGCGCGCGATCTCTCTCCGGCCGACACGGCAAGTATGGTGCGCGAGCCGGCGCTGGCCTTCGTCACGTGCGTCGGCACGCGTACGAGCCACACGTCGATCATGGCGCGCGCTCTCGAGATCCCCGCCGTCGTCGGCGTCGCGGACGCCATCGATCAGATCCGCACCGGCAACACGCTCGTCGTCGACGGGCTCACCGGCGAGGTCTTCATTCACCCGAGCGAGGAGATGATCCGCGACGCGCGTCAGCGCTCCGAGCAACATCTCGCCTTTGCGCGGCGGCTCTTGTCGGCTCGCCACAAGCCGTGCATCACCGCGGACGGCGTCCCAATCGAACTCAAGGCGAACGTGGAGCTCCCGGCCGAGGCGATCCTCGCCGTCGATCACGGCGCGCAAGGCATCGGTCTTTATCGCACCGAGTTCCTCTACATCGATCGGACAACGCAGCCGGGCGAGGACGAGCAATACGAAGTTTATCGCGCCATCGTCGAGGCAGTAAGCCCTCAGCCCGTCACTCTGCGCACCTTCGACATTGGCGGCGACAAGTTCGCGAGCACCTTCCAGTTGCCCGCCGAGATGAATCCAGCGCTCGGACTGCGAGCCGTACGCCTCGCACTCAAGCAGCCGGAAGTCTTCCTCGTGCAGCTTCGCGCCATGGTCCGCGCGAGCGCCCACGGGGACGTGCGAATCATGGTCCCCATGGTCACGAGCGTGCACGAGATGCGCGAGGTCCGCCGCCTGCTCGGCCAAGCGATCGAGCAAGTCAGAGCGCGCGGGCAGGCGTACGAGGAGCACATCCCTCTCGGCATGATGATCGAGGTGCCCGCCGCCGCCATCATGGCGGACGTCTTTGCGCGCGAGGCGGAGTTCTTCAGTCTCGGCACGAACGATCTCGTGCAATATGCACTCGCGATCGATCGGGCGAGCCAGCCGCTTGCCGCGCAGGCGTCGCCCTTCGATCCGGCGATCCTCCGGCTCATCAAATTCGTCACCAACGCGGGCAACGAACATGGGTGTCCTGTCTCGCTCTGCGGAGCCATGGCCTCCGACCCCCTCGCCGCTTGTCTGCTCGTTGGTCTTGGCCTGCGCGAGCTGTCCATGGAGGCCGCCGCCATTCCGGAGATCAAGGAAGCGGTCCGCAGACTCACCCTCCAGGAAGCCGAAAGCATTGCGCAGCGTGCGCTCGCATGCGACAGCGCCGACGCCGTCGAAGAACTTCTTGCTCGCGAGCTCGCACCCCGCCTCATCGATCTTCTCGCGGGTCTTGCGGACGCGTAGGCCTCCGCCTACACTGCGCGCGCCGCGAAGCGGCTTTCCACGTCAACAAAAGTTTTCAACGAGGGTCTTTCCGGGCGGTCAACGAATCGTGTGGCTGTTCCGTCCTGGGGGATACCTTCAGCTCTGGAGTTTCCAAGAGATGCCTCTTCACACCGAAAAGAAAGCGGAACTCATCGTTAAGTTCCGTACGCACGAGTCCGACACGGGCTCTCCCGAGGTTCAGATCGCCCTCCTTACGGAGCGCATCTCGTATCTCACCGAGCATTTCAAGACGCATGCGAAGGACCATCACTCGCGCCGTGGCCTTCTCAAACTCGTCTCCAAGCGACGAAGACTTCTCAATTACCTAAAGAAGTCGAGCCTCGACCGATATCGCAAAACGGTTTCGGCCCTAAACCTCCGCAAATAAGCGCTTTCCAGAAGGGGGCGGCATCGTTGCCGTCCCCTTCTCGTTTTATCTTTTTATCTATTGACCCACCGGAACTGACCCACTCCGCCTTGCTCTTCGATTCATCTGCACGAGCGTACGTTCGCGAAGATGAACCGAGGATCTAAGGCGCCGAACGGTCCGGCCGGCGTTTCGCCGCACGCACGCGGCAAATCGCAACAGGAGCAGTTTTCATGTCCTTTGTCCGTGAATCCGTGATGATTAACGGTCGCCCGCTCACGCTCGAGACGGGTCGCCTCGCCAAACAGGCGAACGGCGCGATCCTCATTTCTTACGGCGAAAGCATCGTGCTCGTCACGGCCGTCAGCGGTGAAGAGCGTCCCGGTCTCGATTTTTTCCCTCTCACCTGCGAATACGTCGAAAAAACATTCGCCGCAGGCAAAATCCCAGGTGGTTTCTTCAAGCGTGAAGGCCGCCAGCGCGACGAGGAAATCCTCACCAGTCGCCTCATCGATCGTCCGTGTCGCCCGCTCTTCCCGGAGGGATTCAAGAACGACACGCAGATCATTGCGACCGTCATGTCGTCGGACAAGATCAATCCGACCGACGTTCTCGCGCTCACCGGCGCGAGCGCCGCTCTCTACATCTCGGATATCCCGTGGGATGGCCCCTTGTCCGGCATGCGCGTCGCGCGCGTCAACGGCGAGTTCGTCGTCTTTCCAACGTTCGAGCAGCAGGCCCAAGCCGACATCGACATGGTTGTCGCATGCAGCAAAGACGCGATCGTCATGGTGGAAGGCGGCGCCGCCGAAGCAAGCGAGAAGGACGTCATCGACGCCCTGATGTTCGCGCACTCGGAGGCACAACCGATCCTCGCTCTCATCGAAAAGATCCGCAGCGCCGTTGGAAAGCCAAAGCGCCCGTTCGAGCCAAAGAAGCTCCCGGCGGAGATCGCCGAGAAGATCCCAAGCATCGTTGACAAAGCGATCCTCGAATCGTCGCTCATCAAAGACAAGAAGAAGCGCTACGACGCCTACAGGGTCGCGAAGAACGCGATGGTAGAAGCGCTCACGAAGGACCTCGGCCCGGAGAAGTTTGCCGAGCACGAGAAACTCATCAAAGCCGAATTCGACGAGCGCAAATACCATGTTGTCCGCGAGTACGTGCTCAGCGAGAACAAGCGCATCGACGGCCGCGACATGACGACGATCCGGCCGATTGCGACGGAGGTAAGCCTGCTACCTCGCGTGCACGGCTCGGCGATGTTTCAGCGCGGCGAAACACAGGCGATGGTCACCACGACGCTCGGCACGAGCGCCGACGAGCAGAAGATCGATGCGCTCATTGGCGAACGCTGGAAGCGCTTCATGCTCCATTACAATTTTCCGCCGTTCTCTACTGGGGAAACCAAACCGATGCGCGGCCCGGGCCGTCGTGAGATCGGCCATGGCGCACTCGCGGAGCGCGCCCTCGCCCGCATGGTGCCGGATCCAGAGAAGTTCCCGTACACCATAAGAATCGTCAGCGAGACGCTCGAGTCGAACGGCTCGTCGTCGATGGCGGCGGTCTGCGGCGGCACGCTTTCCTTGATGGACGCAGGCGTTCCCATGAAGGCGCCTGTTGCGGGCATTGCCATGGGCCTCATCTCCGACGGCAAACGCACGGCGATCCTGAGCGATATCCTCGGCGATGAAGACCACCTCGGTGACATGGACTTCAAGGTCTGTGGAACCTCGAAAGGCATCACCGCCATCCAGATGGACATCAAGATCTCTGGGTTGTCGCGCGCCATCCTTACCAAGGCACTCGATCAGGCGCGCGACGGTCGCGTCTTCATCCTCGGCAAGATGCTAGAGACCTTGAATGCGCCGCGCACGGAGCTCTCGAAGTACGCACCGCGCATCACGACCATCAAGGTCAAACCAGATCAGATTCGCCTCATCATCGGGCCAGGTGGCAAGACCATCAAAGGGATCATCGACCAGACGGGTGTCGCTATCGACGTCGAGGACGACGGCACGGTCAACATCGCTTCGAGCGACTCGGTTGCGGTCCGAAAGGCCCTCGACATCATCAAAGGCATCACGGCCGAACCGGAAGTCGGTGCAGTTTACAAAGGTACGGTTCAGCGCGTGACGGACTTCGGCGCCTTCGTTGAAATCCTCCCGGGCACTGACGGCCTGCTCCACATCTCCGAGATGGCTCACACGCGCGTCGAGCGCGTCACCGACGTGATGAACGAAGGCGACGAAGTCGAAGTGAAAGTCATCGAGGTGGGGCGTGACGGAAAAATCAGGCTGTCGCGCCGTGAGCTCCTCCCCTTGCCCGAAGGTCCCGACGGCGAAGCGGCCAAAGCTCGCATGATGGCCGCGCGTGACGGCGGCACCCCGCCATCGCGCGATCGCGGGGGTCCACGCGGAGATCACGGTCCACGCGGCGGCCCGCGCGGCGATCGCGGTGACCGTGGCGGCCCGCGCGGCGATCGCGGCCCGCGCAGCAGGTAGAAGCAACCAAAAGTTGTATCCCTCATGCAAAACGGCGTTCAGAGATCTCTCTGGACGCCGTTTGCGGCATCAGCTTCTTTACATGTGGGAGATGATATTGTCCCCGAAGGCGCTGCACTTGATCTCTGTTGCGCCGTCCATGAGACGCGCGAAGTCGTACGTGACCTTCTTGCTCGCGATCGCGCCGTCCATTCCCTTGATGATGAGATCGGCTGCCTCTATCCACCCCATGTGACGGAGCATCATCTCGCCGGAGAGGACCACCGAGCCCGGATTGACCCTGTCGAGATCGGCATACTTCGGCGCCGTGCCATGCGTCGCTTCGAAGATGGCGTGGCCCGACACGTAATTAATATTGCCGCCTGGCGCAATGCCAATACCGCCGACCTGCGCAGCAAGCGCATCCGAGAGATAATCACCATTGAGGTTTAGCGTGGCAATGATGTCAAATTCTTTGGCGCGCGTGAGCACCTGTTGGAGTGTAATGTCCGCAATGGCATCTTTGATGAGGATCTTGCCCTTCGCGAGTTCGGCCTTCTGCTCCGCATTGGCGGCGTCTTCGCCTTTCGCGGCTTTGGTTTTTTCCCATTGGCCCCACGTGTAAACGGAGTCGCCGAACTCCATTCCCGCCAGCTCGTATCCCCACCTCATGAAAGCACCTTCGGTGAATTTCATGATGTTTCCCTTGTGAACGAACGTGACGCTCTTGCGCTTATTGGCAATTGCATATTTGATGGCCGCGCGAACGAGGCGGTCGGTGCCCTCGTGGCTGACGGGTTTGACGCCCACGCCCGCAGAGTGCGGAAATCGAATTTTCTTATAGTCCTTCGGAAATTCTTTTTCGATGAAGGAGAGAACCTTTTCGGCCTCCGGGCTCCCGCTCTCCCACTCGATCCCCGCGTAGATATCCTCCGTATTCTCACGAAAGATCACCATGTCGACATCCTCGGGGCGACGTACGGGGCTTGGTACGCCTTTGAACCAGCGTACCGGGCGCAGGCATACGTAGAGATCGAGAAGCTGGCGGAGTGCAACGTTCAAGGAACGAATGCCGCCACCAATGGGCGTGGTGAGGGGTCCTTTGATCCCAACGAGGTATTTGCGAAATGCCTCGACCGTCTCGTCGGGCAACCAGTTCCCCGTCGCCTTGAATGCCTTTTCGCCAGCGAGAACTTCGAACCAGTCGACCTTACGCTTGCCGCCATAAGCTTTTTCGACTGCGGCATCGAACACGCGCACGCTGGCGCGCCAGATGTCGCGCCCGGTGCCGTCACCCTCGATGAAAGGGACGATCGGGTGATCTGGAACGTTTAGCTTATTTCCTGAACCCATCGTGATTGGCATACCTGTAGGCGTAGACATCGGAAACCTCCGGGGGAAATGCCGATGGCGTAACACGGTCTCGGGCCTCGGCGAAAGAGGCACGCGTCAACCCAGCCAGCATAAAGCCGACTACAGTGTCTCGCGCATGAGAGTTCGAAAAGCGGCGGCGTCCGTTCGGCGGATGTCCAAGCTTGTCATCCTGCTCGGAATTGCCGCAGCCCTGTCCGTACTCACACCGGCGAGAGCGGGCAGCGGTGCGACCGTCGCGCGCGCAGCATCCACCCAGCGCTTCACCGCCGAAACACCCGACGCGATCATCGACGCACATCGTCAACGCGTCCTCTCCGCGAAGAATGAAGAGGATGCGATCTCGTCACTTTCCGTCATCGCGTGGGTGATGAGTCGTGCGAGTGCAGGTGTCGCCGAGCGCGCTATCGCGGATATCGCGAATGCTTCGACCGTACCGGCAGAAATTCGAAGCGAAGCCGCGATGCTCGCGCGTGCACTCGCGGACGACGAGAGAACGATCGCGGGGATCGATAAAGCGCGCGCCCTTGGCATCGTCACCGACGTTGCCGTGCTCGGTCCATTCCGCGACACGGGCGGCGGCCTCGATTCGCGCGATGGACCGGAACGCACGCCGGGCGCGGCAGGCGCAGCGACGTTCACCGATCTGCGCGCGCCGTATTCGTGGGGCAGCGTGGAGGTTGGCTGGCGAGCGATCCCTCACGTCTTCGCGCAAGCGCGAGGCATACCGCTCGATTTGTTCGTCCACCCGCGACGCGAGAGCTGCTCGTTCGTTGCCTCGAAGATTCACCTCGATGCGCCGAAGTCGATCATCGTTCGGCTCGCCGCGTCGGGGCAGGCGCGCCTCGCATTCGACGGCGTCGACGTTGGCAAGAGCGACGACGTCCATGCTCTCGGCCGCTTCGATCGCCTCGCCGCGCGCATCGATGCAACGGCGGGCAGTCACATCGTCTACGCGAAGATCTGCGCGGGTGCACTCGAAGACTCGGGGCTCGTGCGCTTACGCATCACCGATGCGAACCACGCGCCGCTGCGTCTCGTAGCATCGGCCGACCTGGCGCTCCACGACGGCGAAATCATCCCGTGGGAAAAAGCAAAGGTTCAGAAGATGACGACGCCCCTCGCGCGCGTCCTCGCACCGACGAGAGACTCTGCGGATGCCCTGCTCGACGCGGCCATCGTCCGGACGATGGCCGGCGCGGACGACCTGAAGAGCCCGCGCGCCGCCGGCGAGCTCGACGCATTCTTGCAGCACGAAGATCTCGATGCCGATCGCGTTGCCATGGCTGCCTGGGTCTCGCCCTCGGGCGCAGACAAAAGCGCACGCATGTATCATGCACGTTCTTTGGCGGGCAAGACCAGCGACGCCGTCACGAGCTCGTTCGTCGATCGCCGCCTCGTTGAGCTGCACCTCGAGAACGGGATGGAGGACTGGGCGATCGCAACCTTGCGAGGTACCCACATCGACAAGAAGAGAGACTCCGAAGCGGTGCTTCTCGGCGCGCGTGCGCTGGGCGGGTTGTTTGTGGATACGCTTGCGATCCAAGCATTCCGCAACCTCGCAACGGCGTTCCACGCCGCGCCCGAGCAGGTCTCGAACGCACTCGTCCTCGAGCTCGTAAGCCTCGCGCGAATCTACGACAAGAAGACGTGGACGGCGGCGTCGATCGAGCTCGCTCGGCGCGGCATCCGCGGCAAAGTTCTCGTCAATGCGATGGGGGCCCGGGGCAAAGACGACGTCGTCAAGGCCGCCATCGATGGCTTTGCGGGCGGAATCTACGACGCCGACGAAGCTTGCTCCATCGCGGAGCACGTGAGCGATGCGGGCGCGCACGACGTCGCTGCTCGCCTTTACAGCACGCTCGTTGGATGGGCGCCGAACCGCGCCGAAGGGTGGGCGGGTCTTGCGCGCGAGATGTCGGCGCTGCCGAGATCCGACGAGACCTCGCAGAAAATCCTCCTCGCATTGCAGCGCGCGCGAGAGCTGTCTCCCGGCGACGCGAAGGTTCGCGCGGAGCTCGCGCTGCGTCTCGGCGCCGGCAAGCACGACACGAAGAAAGAACCGGCTGACGACGAGCGCTGGCTCACGGCAACCGAGACCATTCTCGCGCGCCGCAAGGGTATCCCCGCGGGCAACGCGCCGCCCGACGTCGCGGATCGCATGCTTCATTGGTTGCGCGCCGTGCGCACGCACGCCGATCACCGCGTCTCGCAGCTCATTCAGTACGCACGCGAAATCGTGATCGCGCCGCGCACGCAGCAGGGTCTCGTCGAGACGCTACCGCAAGAAGGAGATCTCACCGAGATCTTGCGCGCGCGCATTCACAAAAAAAATGGCGGCGTTGCCTTCCCCGTCGAAGAGCACAACGACGGCGCCTCTCCGCGCATAAGTTGGCCGGAGCTCGAGCCCGGCGACACCGTCGAAGTCGTCATCCGTCAGTGGACGGCCGCAGCCGTTGGCGGCCGCGGCGATGCTCCGTACTTCTTCATGGACTACGCGGGTGGGACCGCCTCGCATCCGCTTCTCTACAACCACGTCGTCGTCGAGACGTTGCCGGGCCGCCCGCTCTACATCGATATCGTTCACAACGAACTCGCACCGCCAAAGCGCATCGAGCGAGACGAACGCGGAATGCACGTCACGGAATTCATTTGGGAACATCCTGCGGTCGTTCCCGAAGAGCCGCTCGCACCCGAGCTCACCGAGACCACACCGGTCGTCGTTGGCTCCACGTTCAAGTCGTGGGCAGACTTTCGCAAGTGGTACGCCGAAGCCACGCGCGGCTTCACCGATCCAGACGACGAAGTTCGTCGCATCGCGCGGGAGCTGACGAAAGGCAAGACTTCGCGCGAAGACAAGCTCCGCGCGATCTTCGATTTCGTCTCGGACGACATCCGCTATGTCAACTACGTCAGCGGCGAATTTTGGCTGCCGAATCGTCCGCAGCAATTGCTCGCGCGCCGCGAAGGCGATTGCGACGACAAAGCGATCCTCCTCATCACGCTCCTTCGTGCTGTTGGTATCGAGGCCGAAGAAGTCCTCGTGCAGACGCGCATGACCGGACAACCCTCCGTGCTTCTCGCGAAGAATGCCGCGGTACCGCTCTTCGATCACGGCATCGCGTTCTTGCCTGGACCCGACGGCGGAACGTATCTCGATGCGACGAGCCCCGAGTCGCGTCTTGGTCCCATCCCGTCGATGGACGCACGGGCCGTTGCACTGCGCATGAATGGCCCGCCCGAGATCGTTTCGCTTCCAGCAAGCTCACCGGACCATCACGGCAGCGACGTGACATGGACACTCGCACTCGCGCCGGATGGCAGCGGCGAGCTCACCGGCGAGGAGCGCCACTTCGGCGACAGCGCGTTCTGGCTGCGCACGAACCTCTCGCAAGCCGACGCGCGCAAGCAGTACGTGGAAGATACACTCATTGGACCGTGGTTTTCGACCATCGACGTCGACAAAGAAATCGACTTCCAAAGCAATCTCGAGGGCGGTCAGGCAAAGGTGAAGTACAAAGCGAAGTCGCGCGCTGTCGCGCGTCGCGAGGGGAGCGATCTCGTCGTGTCCTTGTCACCGAGCAACACCTTCGGCTCGTCGCTCGCGCCGCTACCAACGCGATCGCTGCCGGTGCAGCTTCCATCTTCGCTTGCACCGAGCCATCAAAATCGCACGATGCGCATCGTCGCGCCGGCGGGTTATGTGTGGGGCGAGCTTCCACCGGGCGGCGACGCAGACAGTCCGGAGGGAAGTTCCTTCGGCCATGCGCATCTCGAGATCAGGCGTGATCCAAAAGAATCGCGCGTGCTCCTCATCGAGCGAAGCCTCGTTTTCGATCGAGACCTCATCGCTGTAGGCAAGTACGCATCATGGCGAAAGTGGATTTTGCAGGTGGACGCGCTGATGCACAGGGAAGTGCGCCTCGTGCCTGCAGGAGCCGCCAAGTGATCCGCGATCTCCGATTCTTGACGATCACGCTCTTGGCACTCGTCGCAGCATGCGGCGGCGCAACCAAACACGTGAAAGAGCCGTCAACGGACAGGCTATCGTCACCGCTCGTCGCGGCATTTCGCGAAGAAGCCATAGGCGATCAAGCCAAAGCCGTCGGGCTCTATGCGAATGCGCTCGATCGCGCGGCGCAGACACCGGACGATCCGTCGAGCGTCGCGGTGATGATGGCTTCGCTCGACGCGCTCGTGCATCGAAACGTGAACGCGCTATCGAGCTTCACGGCATCGAGCGCGCTGTCCGACCGAATCGATCCGGCGGCCCTCGCAAAAAGCGGCGGCAGCATCGAATCGCGCCTCGCGCATGTACAAGCCAATGCAAAGGGACCGTTCGCGGCGCCGCTCATTGCACGCGCGCGCCTCGCCCTCGCAGAACGCCGCGGAGACATCGACGCAACCAAAATGTTGCGTAACCAGACGGGATGCGTGCGCGAAGCCACCGTCACGGGTCCCGTCGCATGGGCACCTGTGAGCGGCGTTCATCAACCGAGCGATCTCGATCGCGCCGACGCACCACTTCCGCGACTCGGACCGCGGCTCGGTCCGTTCGCACCTGGCGCAACGCCCGCGGTGGTGCACGCGCTCGGTTGTCGACTTCCACTTTTTGCCGAGTCGAGTGTGAGCGGCGTGCGCGAAGTCGTCGTCGACGTCGACGTGAAGGCAAAAGGGATCATCGGCATCGGTCTCGAGTCGCCCGCTGCAGCGAGTCTTCGCGCAGGCGGCATCCTCGCGATCGATCGAGCGACCTCGGCCGGAACGGGAGCCGTCGTGCGCTTCGCGCGCGTGGAGGTGGATCGCCCGGGGACATTGCGGCTCGTCGCACGCGTCGGCGATGCCTTCAGCATGATCGGCATCGGCGCGTGGGACGAGAACGGCAAACCGCTCCGCGCGCAAGCTCCCACATCCGGCTCGCGCGCCAATGCATCCGCAACACGCGCCACCATGATCACGGCGTCTTCGCCGAAGACGGCCGACGATGTACTCACTGTCTCGCTCGGATTGCTTGCCGCGAAGGAAGGACGCGACGCCGAATCGCTATTGTATCCCGAGCTCGCGCGCGCAACGACGCCCCCCGAGCTCTTGCTCGCCTACGGACGCGCGGTGCTCACCGTGAAGGATCTGCCATCTGCCACGTCGATCGAGCGCGCACAGAGTGCGTTCGATCGCGTGCTCGACGCTTGGCCGAGTGCGTGGGAAGCCGTCATCGAACACGCTGCGCTCGCAGGCGCACGGCGGTCCACGTCGGAGGCTTGTTTTGAAGCACTCGCCGATCTCGACAAGACACTCTCCAAGCGCGCAGTGTCTGCACCCGCCATCGCCGCCGCATTCGAGGCCGCAACGGCGGGCCGAGAGTCACTTTACGATCGTGCGGCCGCGGCGTTCGATCGGGCCAAGATGGGTATTCCGAACACGCTGCTCTTACGTGACTCCGAACGCCTGACATTCGCGCGCACGGGCAGAGAAGACGCCGCTTTCGAGTGCGACGCTCATTCCGCAGCCGATCGCACGACGCTCGCCTGTTACGGCGCGCGCATCACCATCGGCGATCGCCAAGGCGCCAGCGTCGAACTCGAACATTTGCGCGCGCTCGCCGGAAGCTCGCAGCTCTATCTCTCGCTATCGTCGCGGGCCGCACTCGAGACTGGCGACATCGCGCAAGTGGCTCGCGACGTAAGCGAAATGAACCCCGGCGACCGAACACTCGCCGTACTCTACGCTGCAAAGGGGGACGCCACCGTCCCCGAGATCCTGAAGCTCGCCTCGATCACGCGCGACGCTCTGCGGGTGCTGCCCGGCATCCTTCGCGCTTCCGGTGACAATCCGCTCGCCGCGTGGGACGGCGTCGCGGAGAAGGTCACGTCGGAGAGCAACATCGATGCAGATCGCGACCGCGGTGCCGCGACCGAAGTGCTCGCTCATGACGAGACGTACATCGTCGACGAACGCGGCCTCGTGCACTTCGTCATGTTCGACGTGCGGCGCGTGATGGGCACGACCGACGTGGAGGCCAACGCAGCGGCGGCAAGGCCGGTTCTTCACGGCAAAAGCACAATGTCTGTTTTACGCCGTCGCATCTTCAAAAAAGACGGACGAATTCTCTTGCCCGACAGAACACCGAACGCGGCGCAGGATCATGCAGATCTCTCACAGCTCGAAGCCGGCGATGCCGTCGAGGCGATCTACGAGGGCTTCGCGCTGCCCGCCGGCATGGGCAACATCGGCATCGACACACCCGATCTGCTCCCCGAGCGCACGGCTGTGCAGAGTGCACGTATCGAGCTTCGCCTACCGCGCGGGCTCCAAGGTTCGCTGTGGAGCCACCCCATGCTCGGCAGCGCCCAAGAGCGCAGCGACGAACATCAGCGCGTGCTCGTCTGGACCATCAAAAATCAGCCCGTCCGCCGGATCGAATCCGGAGTGCCGAAGATGGACCGCAACGTCGCCGTTAGCTTTTCGACGACCCAATGGGCCGACGTTGCGCGCGGGCTCGAGAACACGATGGAATCGCTCGACACGAAGGATCCCGAGGTCATGGCGTGGGCGCGCGAAGCCGCCAACGGCATGCCGAAGTCGCGCGCCCTCGTCGAAGCCGTCGTTGCGAAATCTGGTCAGACCGTCAAAGAAGCGTCCGGCGTCGCACTCGCCAACATGGACCTCGAGAGCAACGCAGGGCAAACGATGACCGCGCGTACGGTGCTCACCGCACGCGAAGGGAGCCGCACCCTGCTCATCGTGCAGGCGTTGCGTGATCTCGGCATCCCCACCGACGTCGTCATCGCCGAGAACGAACCGCTCAGCGATAGCGCGTCGTTTCCCCCACATCTTAGTCGTTTCATGCATCCGCTCGCGATCGCGCACGTACCGGATCCGAACAAGCCCGGGGTCTTCCACGAAACGTGGATTGATGCCGACGTCTCTGGTCCCCCTTTGCCTGCCGGGCGCATCTCGCCGGAGCTCCGGGGGCGCAGCGCGCTCTTTGCAGACGGACGCATTCAGCCGCTGCCCGCCATCGCGATAAGCACCGAACGCGATGAAATCGACGAGCACCTGGTCGTCGATGATCAAGGCAACGCGAAAGGCGTGATCACGGTTCTTCTTCGGGGGCGCGCAGCGCAAGATCTCGCCGAAGCGCTCGTGAACCTCGTCGGCCTGGAGCGCCAGCGCGCGCTGCGAGGCATTGCGCTTGGCTTCATGCCATTTGCCACAGTCGACAAAGTCGAACTCACGTCCTCCGAAGGCAGTTGGCAGATCGCCGTTCGCGCCGAATTCACCGCGCCCGCCTACGCACAAATCGAAGGCCAGAAGGCTGCGTCACGTACGTGGGTTTTGCCGGGAATGGATCCGATTCACCACGTCTTCCCGCGTCCGTACGTTTCAACGCTTGCATCGAGTTACGCGACCGAGGCCGCGAGAGAAAGCGCACTCGCGATTCTTCGTGCGACGCAATACCGTGTACGAAGACGCATCGAGCTCCCGGAGAATGCAAAGATTGTCCGCGCGCCGATATCCTTCGATGGCAAAGGTCCGCTTTTGTCCGCGTCGCGCAAATTCCAAATCACCGGAACGAATATCGAAGAAGACTTCACTCTCGAGATATCGACCGGCACCGTCGCACGCGAGCACTACGAACAATTCGTGAACGCCGCGCAACGCACGGATGACGCTTTTCGTGCAAGCACCCGCGTGAAATGGGGTAGAACCCCCGCACCATGAGCGGCCACTCGAAATGGGCAACAATCAAGCACAAGAAAGGCGTTGTCGACGCCAAGCGTGGCAAGCTCTTTACGAAACTCATCAAAGAACTCACGGTCGCCGCGCGCATGGGCGGCGGGGAGCCGGCGCATAACCCGCGGCTTCGCAAGGCCATCGCAGACGCCAAGGGCCAGTCGATGCCCGGCGATACCATCAAAAATGCCATCAAGCGCGGCACGGGCGAAATCGAAGGCGTGTCTTACGAAGAAGTCCTCTACGAAGGCACGGGACCTGCGGGCACCCTCTTTCTGGTCGAAGCCACGACGGACAATCGCAACCGAACGGTTGCGGAGATCAGGAAGGTCTTCGAAAAACATCATGGCAACCTGGGTGGCGCAGGCGCCGCCGCGTGGGCCTTCGATCGGCGCGGCCTCATCACGATCGAAAAGCCCGCTGCCACCGAAGACCGTCTCATGGATGTCGCCGTGGGTGCAGGCGCCGAGGACTACGCCGACGACGGCGAAGTTTGGACGGTGACGACACCATCCGACGAGCTGCAGATCGTACTCGACGCGCTCGAAGCCGCGAAGATCGCTGTCAAGGCGTCGCAGGTGGGCTTCGTCCCGAAGAACAAAAAGTCCGTGAGCGGACGCGACGCCGAGGTGTGTATCGACCTCGCCGACGTGCTCGACGATCACGATGACGTGCAAAATGTCTACGCGGATTTCGACGTATCAGACGAGGACTTGGCAAAGCTCGCGTGATCACCGCGCCGGCCAAGCGTAGCGACGGCGTAACTGTTCTCGGGCTCGATCCCGGCACGCGCAACTTCGGCTGGGGCGTCGTCCGGCGCATCGGCACGCGCATCGTGCACGTCGCGCACGGCACGATTGCCGTTGGCGGGGACGCATCGCTCGGAGAGCGGCTCGTCGGCATCGAAGAAGCGCTCGTCGAAATCATCGCCGCGCACGCGCCCGACGAAGTAAGTATCGAGTCTTTGTTTTTCGCGAAGGACGCGCAAGCGGCCGCGAAGCTCGGTCATGCACGCGGAGTCGCGCTTCTCGTGTGCGCGCGCGCCGGGCTCACCGCGTTCGAATACGCCCCCGCTCGCGTGAAGCGCACTGTGACGGGGTCGGGACGCGCCGACAAAGCGCAAGTTGCACAGATGATGCGCGTGCTGCTCGGGCTGCCCGTCACCCCGCATTCGGACGCCGCGGACGCCCTTGCCATCGCGGTCACGCATCTTCAAGGGCGCGCATTTCTTGGGACATCGTCGCATTCGGTGCGCGGCGCAATCCGCTAAACCATTTGCGCCGTGGTCTAGCTCGCAATATTGCATTCATCATGCGTCGTTTTCTCAAGCTTGCGCTCGTCGCGCTCGTGCTCTCGTCTGCGCCGGTCATCACCACGCACGTGTTCGCGCAAGCTGCGGCGCAGCCCCTCCCCGCTGCAAAGGCAGCCGAAGTCACGCAGAAGGTTCAGGCCTTCTACGACAAGTCGACGACCTTCACGAGCGACTTCAAACAAGAGTTTTTCGTCCAGTCGCACAACGTCCGGAAGACATCGAATGGCACCGTCATCTTCGCCAAACCCGGCAAGATGCGCTGGGACTACGCGTCGCCCGCAGGCAACGTGGTCGTATCCGACGGTACCATCCTCAGAGTCTATGAAGCCTCGAACAAACAGATGTTCGAGCAGAGCGTCGACAAATCGCAATACCCGGCGGCTCTGTCCTTCCTCGTCGGCGGCGCGAAATTGTCGGAGGTGTTCAACTTCGATCTTTACGACGGCGCCGCGATGAACTTCCCCGGTGGTCAAGTCCTGGTCGGCACTCCGAAGCAGCCGTCGCCCGCGTACCAGAAAGTCTTCTTCTACGTCGATGCACAGACCGCGCAGGTGCGGCGCGTGCTCATCGTCGACGGTCAGAACAACAGAAACCGCTTCGACTTCGAAAACCCGCGGATCAACCTGCCGGTGAAGCCGGAGCAATTCACATTCACGCCGCCCCCGGGCACGCAGATCATCAAACCTTAATATCCCTGAGAGCATGTTGACCAGCCGTCGCGAGCGAATCGAGGCTAGGGCGGGCGCGAGCACCGCCGGACTCGAACTGTACGGAGTCCAGCGTGCTGGACGGAGTACAGTGAGAGCGACGGAGCGAAGCGAAGTGCACAGGCTTGGTGGCCTTTGAGTACGGAGCGCAGCGCCCAACCGACGCATCGATTTGCGCAGCAGGCTGGCTGTCCTGCGTGTGGTGCGAGCGCCGTCGAGAATGATGTCTGCGCTCGCTGTGGATATGCGTTCGGAGAGGAGCATCGGTGTCCTCATTGCGGCGTCGTGGCGCGCACCGAGGCGCGCGTCGTGCGCGGACGGACGCAGCCGATCTGCGCGCTCTGCGGCGGACCACGAATTCCGAGTGGTCTCGGTGGGGACGCAGCCGCCACGGCGCTGCGTCAGAGCAAGGCCCTCGATGGGCGATCCATGCGCGCACGGATGACGAGCGTGATCTTCGCGGTCATGACGGTGCTCGGCGCGTTGGTGCTCTTGGCTGCGTGGCACGCCGGATTCGTTGTCATGCTCGCTCTCTTTGCATGCACGGCGCTCTTCGCGGCTCTCGCTCTGCGCGCACGAAGGACCGCCACCCGTCTCGATCGCAAATCGAAGGACGCGCAGGATGAAGCGTGGCTGGCTGCGGTCGAAAACGTGACCGCGCACGAAACGAATGGGGTCACGGTGCACGAACTCGCCGCGCGTCTGCACATCGACGAAGAGCGCGCCGACCATCTCTTGACGCGGCTTCTTGCAACCGAACGCACGCGCATCGACGTCGGCGACGACGCCGAGGTGCGCTACCGCACGCGCACCGAAATCGCACCGGGTCTTCGTGTCGACGACGACGCGCTCTACGAACAGGAGCTCGCGAACGAGGACGATCCCGCACGCAACAAACGAGGTGCGCCGTGATCGAGCACCGTCGACGCGCCTTGACCAACGTGGGCGGCGATGCCGACGAGGGCGGAGACCGCACGGCGAGCAAAGCGCTCGCGCACGCCATCGACGTCGACCCAACGGAAGATGCCAATGCACCCGATCGCGCGCACGTGCACGGCTTTCACGCCTACCCCGCGCGCCTTCATCCCGTCACGGCACGAAGACTCATCGAGTTCTTCTCGTCCGTCGGCGACACCGTTGTCGATCCATTTTGCGGCTCGGGCACCGTCCCCGTCGAAGCCATGCTCGCAGGACGCAACGCCATTGGCACGGATCTCAACCCTCTCGCGGTGATGCTCGCGCGCTCGAAGACGTACCCTCGAACGCCCGAACAAATCTCTCGGCTCGTCGATGCATCGAAGGGTGTTGCGGCCTTCGCGGACGCGCGACGTAAAGCCAAGGCCGGCGCGTTGCGAAGGCTCCCGCGTGAAGACGCCCTGCTCTTTGCGCCGCACGTGCTGCTCGAGCTGGGCAGCCTTCGCGCCGGAATCGATCAGGCACCGGCCGAAACGCGACCCGATCTAAAACTCGTTTTGTCGTCGATCCTCGTGAAACTCAGTCAGACGCGCGGCGACACCGCAGACGACGCCGTCGACAAACGCATCAGTCGCGGCTACCCCGCGCGTCTGTTCGTCAAGAAGACCGAGGAGCTCGCGCGCAGGTTCGGTGAATTCGCGGCACTCGTTCCTTCGCCGAAACCGCGCGTTCGCATCCTCGTCGACGACGCCCGCACGCTCCATGAGCTCGACGATGCTTCGGTCGATGCGATCATCACCTCTCCGCCGTATGTTGCAACCTACAACTACCTCGCTCACCACGACATGCGCATGCGCTGGCTCGGCCTCGACGCGCGCCGGTTCGCCGAAGGAGAGGTCGGCGCGCGAAGGAATTACGAGCGCCTGTCGCCGAGCGACGCGCGCCGACATTGGGCCGAAGAACTCGCCGACCTCTTGCGCGCCATCGCACGCGTGGCGCGCAGGGGAGCTCCCGTCATTCTGCTCATCGGCGACTCCGTTGCCGCGCGCGGCCCGCATGGCGAACCACCAGAAGCTCTTTACGCCAACGACGTGGTGGCCGACGTTGCGAACCACCTGCAATCGCTCGTGCCCGTCGCACGCGCATCACAAACACGTCCTCACTTCCACGGACCAACGGCGAGCGCGTTTCGCGATCGCCCGCGCGCCGAACACGCACTCCTTCTTCGCCGTGCATGAATGCGAAATGGGATGCGAGTCCGCTTAGAGCGTGTAGGGCAGCCGTCGCGAGCGAATCGAGGCTAGGGCGGAGCGCGAGGAGCCCGCGTAAGCGTACTTTTCGTACGTGCGCAGGCACCGCAGCGCCCAACCGACGTATCGATTTCGCGCAGCAGGCTGGCGAACACGCTCTGAGTGGTAGTAGGCGGTCACCATGCCCATCGTTACCTTCGAATCGGTCAACGGCACCACCAAGAAGACCGTGGATGCTCCCAAAGGCGGCTCTCTCGCCAACATCTGCGACGATCACGATGCGCCCATTCCATTTTCGTGTCGGAGCGCAGTCTGCGGGACGTGCCACATCGAGGTGCTTGAAGGACAAGCCTCGCTGTTGCCACCGGGCGACGAAGAGCTGGACGTGCTCGAGGCGATCAACGCAGCGCCGCCACGCTTCCGTCTGGCTTGCTGCGCGCAGATCAAGCCGGGCCCCGGCGCTGTCCGGGTCCGCGCCCAGAATGAATAGAGCGTGGCAATGACGGCGTAACAAGATTCGCGCATCGCGAATAGTTTTTCGCGCCTAATTTCGGAGTCATTCGGTTGACGACGAACAACCATGCGGCATACGAATTTCTAGACCGGCATCGTTCGGCAGGTGAATGTGGCGAGAAATATGCAAGAAAGTTCATCGGATGACGCATTACTTCGGTCCCGAACGAACGAACGCCCGCGTCGGCGAACTCCAGCAGCTGCGGTCGCGAACGTCCGGCTCGAGCGCCGTGTGTGAAGACGTGCACGTGAGCGTCCCGCCGAGTGCAAGCGCGGTCGCTTCCGGCATTGCAAGAGGACGCACGAGCCTCCTTTCGCGCATCATCACGAACCTCGCCGTTCAGGACTACTTCATCGCCGGTTACTTCTTGGTGCTGCTCTTTGCGCTTGCCGTGGGCACGGGTCCCGGCCGCGAGGCGTGCGTGCGCACGGTCCTCGGCGATCTCGGTTTCTTCTGCACAGGTATCGTGCTTACGCGCGGCGGCATTCTCCGCGAAGGAACCATGATCCACGCGCTCGTCTACCGACTCTGTGGGTTCCTCCCCGTCTTCCTTTCGTACTTTCAGTTACGGCATATCCTGCCGGCGGTAGCTCCCACGTCGGTCGACGCCCACCTCGTCGCCCTCGATCTACGCATCTTCGGTGTCGAGCCTGCGCTCGCATGGGATCGCTTCGTAACAGCGAATACCACCGAGTGGTTCGCATTCTTTTATTTTAGCTACTTCTTCTTATTGACCGTGCACGTCATCCCCCTGCTGCTCAACGCATCGAGCCGCATCAGACTCGCGCACTTTGCATTCGGCGTATTCATCGTCGTCTGTTTCGGCCACATTGGCTACATGCTCGTGCCGGGTTGGGGTCCGTACCGCGCATTGGCAGGGCAATTCCAGCACCCACTCGTTGGCGGATTCTTTTGGAATCTCGTGAAAGCCACTGTGGATGCAGGCGGCTCACAGAAAGATATCTTTCCTAGTTTGCATACGGCCTTACCCACGTATTTCGCCATTTTCTCGTTCATGCACCGGCGCCACAAGCCATTTCGATATACGTGGCCAATTCTTGCGTTCACCGTGACGCAAATCATTATCGCAACGATGTTCCTTCGATGGCATTACCTCATTGACATCGTTGCGGGTCTGACGCTCGCCATCACGGCAGCACTCGTGAGCTACCGCGTCGTCCTCTGGGAAACGGCGCGGCGCGACCGGCTTGGACTCGAGCCGATCTACTCGATCGTCGCGTGGCCTTGGTCAACGAACGCCGCGACCGATTCAAGCAAGGAATTCGGCGCGGCGCTGCGAGAGCACGAAGTGGCGGACGAAGAAGCACGCGACGAAGCAGCGCAGTAGGGGTTAAGGCACGGTGAGCGTGGCTTGCGCATAGGCGTACTGCGCGAAGGTCGGTGCGGTCACGGTGCCGCCCGGCTCCGTCGTGCCGCGAGCTTCGGCGGACATGATCGCGCGCGCGCCATCGCCGAGAATGAGCCCCGACCATCCAATGCGGATGTCGAGCGCCGTTGCAGCGCGCCAGGTGAAGGCCGCGTCGATCTCGCTCCCGAGCCCGGCGCCTGTCGAACCCGCTGCGCGACCGAGCGACGTGAGGTAGCTTCCGATCCACTCACCCGATGTTCGGGCGAGGCGTGCATAGCGATACTCCACGGCGAAGGAAGTTTGCGCCCAAGGAACGATCTGTACGCGCGCGCTCGCATCCATCGCGTTCGACCACGCAAAGAGGTCCATCTGTCCGTGAAAGCGCTGCGGATCAGCAAGCAGTGGATCGAACTGGTGATAGCTCCCGCTGCCGTCGTCACCCGACGCATAGGAACCGGCAATGCGCAATGTTGGCGTGAGCGCGATCTCCGGAAGCGTCTTCGCGATGTGCGCTGCCGCCGCCCACGCCGAGACATCCGCGCCGCCAATGGCAAGGGCGTTGGCTCGACCGAATTGGTACGCACCCTCGGCCGCGTAGTCCCAACCCCTGGCATCGCCGAAGATGCGGAGCGCGCCGGTGTACGTTTCACCCGAGAGCCGCGAAGCCGAAAAGCGCGATCCGTCGAAGTTATCTCCTTTCGAGCGCGAGATGCGCGCGAGCGCGTAGGCTTCAATGCGAAAGAGGGGCGCGGCTGACCATCGCGCGAGCGCACCATAGAGTTCAACGCCCGAACGCGACGGCCCCGACGTATTGCTGAACGAGGAGCCGAGCGGCGACGGCGCCTCGAGCACCGCGGCGAGCGCCTCGATGTCGACATTGCCGGCTGCATAGTGCGCGCGCGCCGCGTCGAGCGATCGACCCATCGGCGAAAAGTCCGCATCACCGAGCAGGCGTCCTTCGCCCCAGACGACGGCTTGCCGGCCCAAGCGCACGTAGCTTGGGCGCGCGCCACGGTCATGAACTTCGAGGAAGGCTTCGTATGCGCCGAATCGTGCAGCATTGCTCGCGGGTGCGAACGTCGCGTCGGGCGCCCCCGAACCGAGCGCCCGTGCATCCTGAAGCGTGAGCTGTGCACGCAATATTCCGCGCTCTACGCCGAGCCCGAGCCGCGATCGTTCCGACGCGGTCCATGCATCGCGCACACGCGGGCTCTGGCGTCCGAAGGGATCGGATCCACCGAGATCGGGCGGGCTATTCATGTATTCTGCACGCATTCGGATCTCGAGCGACGGAGCGAGCAGAAAATCGCCGAGCGCGATCTTGTCTGGCGCAGGCGGCGGCGACTGCGCACGCGCGGATCCACTCGCCAAGAGAAAATGGGCAACGGCTAAAATCGAAAGCGGTATAGGCTTCATCCTAAGAGCTCGGCGTAGAGATCGTCGTAGGCGCTTGCGACGATCTCGGGGGTATAGCGTGCATGATACATGTGCATGCCTTGGCGACCGATGGCGCGCGCGATGTCCTCATTGGCAAGGAGTTCGATCACGTGCTCTGCGAGTGCATGAGGATCGCCTGGGTTGACCATCGGTGCAAAGTCGAACGTCTCGAGCGGACCGCCGCGAGCAACCACGAGGGGGATGCCAAGCGCCATCGCTTCGAGCAACACGAGCGGCAGATCGACTTTGCCATAGAGATCATCGACGGGAAACGCAACGACGGACGCAATGGAGAGAAGATCGGCCATGCTCGAGACTTCGCCGAGGTGACGTGTCTTGGCTGCAGCGCCGCACCGATCGAGATCGCGCTCGATGATCCGCTGCGCGATCTTCGCGTCGCTCTTCTTCTTCCTGCACGCAAACACAATGGTTGTATCCGGAAACGCGCGCACGATGGCAGGCACGGCGGCGGCAACGGTTTGTGCTCCATGCGAAACCTCGTAGTCGCCCGGGTAGAGCACCACGGGGCCATCACCAATGTGGTAGCGCGCGCGAACGCGGGCACGTTCGTCTTGGGAGAGGACTCTCGGAGCGCGCGCACACGGCGGGATCACGCGCAGCAGATCTGCGTTGACGCCAGCACCGAACAGACCTTGGCGCGTATGCTCCGAGAGCGTGACGACGACGTCGCCAAAGATCCAGCGAGCTGCGCCGTCGAAGGTCCGTGGCGCACTTGCGACGGTCTGCACGACTCTGCCGCGCCAGCCAGCCGCCCGCCTCGCCATCTTTGCGAAGAGCGCAACGCTCGACGATAGCGGGTTTGGTGCGAAGACGAAGTGCCATGCGTCGAGCGGATCACCCGTGAGCAGGCGCAACGCCACGCGTGCATTCGCCGTCACACTGGGTGCAAACCGACCCGCATCGCGATAGATCGGCTCGGCGCTGACGCGCGGGCCGATCGGCTCGCCGCCCTTCGTGATCATCACCGCGGCGCGCGCGCGTGTCAGGTTCGCGGCGATGTCGCGCACGAGGTTCTTCGAACCATCGTTCCACGGCGGCGCCATCGGCTTCGACACGAAGAGGATCCGAGGTTCAAGCATGTTTACCAGCCTGCTGCGCGCCGCGATGCCTGCGTTGGACCCTGCGGTGCCTGCGCACGTACGAAAAGTACGCTTACGCGGGCTCCTCGGGCCCGCCTTGGCCTCGCGTCGCTCGCGACGGCTGGTAAACATGCTCTCAAGTTAGCCAGCCCGGTGCTCATACTTTTCATACCCTGCCCTGGAGGATCTCTCGCGCATGCTCGAGCAGTGCCTCCCGCTCGTTCAGAGATGGATCCACGGTGACGAGCTCGAGGAGCGCATCGAGGATCTGCCCGATGATGCGACCCGGCGAAAGACCGAGTTCTTTCATGAGAACGTTGCCATCCACGGCGAGATCGCGCGTCGAGAGCGCCGCACCTTCGGCAAGTGTCTTATCAACGTGCGCCTTGAGCAGCGTGAGTGCCGCGAGATCGGCCTCTTTGAAGACGGTGCCTTTGCCGCGGAGATCCGCCTCGTTGAGCGCATAGAGATCGACGATGCGCTCTTTGCCAACGCGTCGGATCCATCGGCGCACGGCTGCATCCGACCACGCGTCGTAATGAAAGAGATGATGGCGCACGAGCGCAACAATTCGGTTGCATTCGTCGTTCGAAAAACGGAGGCGCGTGACAATCGGAAGTGCGATCTCGGCACCGAGCTTGTCGTGACCGTAAAACGTGAAGTCTTGCACCTTGTCGCTGTATGCGCGCGTCCGCGGCTTGCCGACGTCGTGCAGGAGCGCAGCGACGCGAAGCACGGGATCACCCACGCATGCATCCATGCACGCCATGCCGTGGTTCCAAACATCGAGCGAGTGATGCTTGTTTTGCTCGCAGCCAACACCCTCGAGGAGCTCGGGGCACGTAATCGCGAGGATGCCGCTTTTTCGCATGATCTCGAAAGCGCGCGACGGCCTGTTCGCCTTCATGGTTTTAACCCACTCTTCGCGCACGCGTTCCGCGCTGACTTTGCGGAATGTATCCAGCGTTGGCTCAATGGCAGCGAACGTCTCCGGATCGAGATCGAAATCGAGAGTGGCCGAAAAACGCGCTGCGCGCAGCACACGCAGTCCATCTTCGGAAAATCGATCGAAGGCAATGCCCACGGCGCGCACCACCTGCTTGGCGAGATCGGCCTGACCGCCAAACGGATCGATGATCGCGCCGCTCGACGGATCGACAGCCATCGCGTTGATGGTGAAGTCACGCCGCGACAGGTCCCGAGCGATGTCGTCGACGAAGTGCACGGCGTCAGGGCGGCGCCCGTCGGAGTACGTGCTCTCGCCGCGCAGCGTGGTGATTTCGTAGTGGTGTACGACGGCGTCCTTCGGATCGCGCACGGCGAGCGTGACGGTGCCGTGCTGGATCCCCGTTGGAATGGCGCGCGGGAAGATCGTCATCAGATCTTTTGGCAATGCATCGGTGGCGACATCCCAATCCGCCACGGCCTTGCCAAGCAGCGAGTCGCGCACACATCCGCCAACAATCCACGCACGCTTGCCCGCACCACGAAGCCGGTCGCAAATCGCGAACACGTTCGCGGGCACGAGTTGCAGGTTGAAGGACGTCATGGGAGAGCCCACACTTTTTTCTGCATGACGGCTCGAGGTGTCAACAGCGTTTGAGTACCGCCGCTCGACCGCTTTCAAGTTGACGCGAGGTCGAGGCGGGGCCGAGGAGCGAACCGGAACAGCCTTGGTGGGCTTTGAGGACCGCACCGCAGGCCCCAACGATGAGATCGCGGCAAATCGAAAGCGGTCAATTCGAAGCGAGCAGACTCTCCAGTTGCTGTTGCGAAAACTCGTAAGACTTTTTGCAGTAGTCGCATTCGATCTCGAGCGGCTTTCCGCCTTCCATGAGCGACTCGATGTCGGCCTTTGGCAACGACGCAAGACTCGCGGCCAGGCGCTCCGCACTGCATTGGCAAGCGAAACGCACCTCTCTCTCGCCGACCTTCGTAGAAGGCATGCCGTAAAGCATCTCCTTGAGAAGCTCCTTGGGTGAGCCGGCGCCGCGGGCAAGCAATGGGACGATGTCCTCGAAGTCCTTGAGACGCTCGGTCATGATCGCGAGCGGCCCTTCGGCCACGTCGGGCAGGAGTTGCACCATATAGCCGCCTGCGGCCGCAACTTGCCCATTCGAAAAATGCGCACCAATGGCAATCATCGTGAGCGTTTGCTCCGACTCCTGCATGTACGCCATGAACGCGGACGACATGGCTTGCGAGCCTAGCGGCACGCTCACCACTCCTTGGTGGAGCGAGCCGTTGTGTAAAGTACGTGCAATCTGCAATAACCCGTGCCCGGCGAGGGAAAGCTCTTTGATGTTCGCCGGAAGCTGAATGAGCCCGCGCGCAGAGCCGTCCGGATGCGTGTCGGCGACCATGCGCGCACGCGGATTTTCGCGCTGGAGGATGGCTTGCAACCGATAATTGGGCGCCATGCTTTCTCGCACCAGAATGGCGCCGGTCAGCAAATCCGCGAATGTGCGCTGTAACTCGTTCGTCTCTGCGCGTTGGACGTCGAGCGCAGCGCGAACGGTGGCCGTCGTGTCAGCCACAATCACACGAAAAGCGCCGTCATCCGTCATGGCGCGGATCACGTTGTCTGCATGGAGCACGGTTACCTCGCTTTCAAGAGACTTCGGACGCCTCGAACGATCTTTTGCCGGCGGCAACCTTCTTTTTCTGTGCTCGCATCTCGCGGTAAAGTGTCAGATCTTCTCTCATGCGCTCCGCCATCACCGGCGCCCGCTTTAGCACTGATCGAGAGAAATTCACGATAGCGTCCGGCGCTTTCTGCGCTGCTTTCGTGCTGCCTTCGACGAAACCGATCACGTGATCGCACAAGCGCTCCGTGCGCGACCTTCGAATGTACGGAGCGGCCGCAGCAACCATGTCCGCGGCGCTGCCCGCATAACGATGCCGTGCTTTGTAAAGCGGACTGCGCAGACGCGCATTCGATGCGAGCACCGCCGATACTTCTTCTTTCGTTACACGATGCTCGGCAAGCACGCCCTCGTACTCGGAAAGAGCAACCTGCTTGGCTTTGAAGAGATACATCTGGACGCGCGAATAAAAGTTCACGCGGCCATCACCGCTCGTTTCCACCGGGCAAAAGATCGTGCCCGGATATTTCTCGATAATTGCACTCTGAACCCCATCCGACACGCCGGAGCTCGGCATGCAACCAAAAGGTTTCACGCTGAGCGTCATATGCGCTTTCTTGTGAACGACGTTGGAGATGAGTTTACCAACCTCCATGTGCCCTTCGCCACCGCGCAAATCGGTGTTGTAGGAATCATGGCTCGTGCGCGCGATCTCATCCATGTTGGCCAGCGTGTAACCGTAAAGGCCCGCGGTGTGCGCGAACGTCTGGAACAGCACGCGCATGAGGAAGTCGCCGCCATAACTAATTGCAAACTTCTGGAAAACCGCAAAGGGTCCACTTTTGCCGAGGCCGCGAGCAGCCTCATCGAACGCGCGCAGATCCGCGCGTTCATGCGTGTCGTTTCGCATTTCCCAGAGCGTGTAAAGGAGCCACGCGGTCACGGGCTGAACATCACACTCCGCACCTTCCTGCTCGAGAAAGGACTGCAATTGGTAATTGCCGTCGCCTTCGGTCGTCATGGCCCAAAATTCGCCAATGATGCTGACCTTCGGCTTTGCCACCGTTTTGTCGACTTCGACGGCCGCGAGGATTGATTTGCACCTCCAAAGCGCGACGAGAATATTCGTCCTTTTTTC
This sequence comes from Polyangiaceae bacterium, assembly GCA_009781005.1. Lineage (GTDB taxonomy): Bacteria > Myxococcota_A > Polyangia > Polyangiales > Polyangiaceae > Labilithrix. The sequence goes on from WQYX01000002.1 coordinate 82,841, forward strand.
GAGCGCCTCGTAAAGAATCTTTCGGGACTTTTCGAGCGCCTCGTTCGTCGCGCCCTTCACCTTCTCGTACGGCCGAACGCGATAGCCATAGGCGTTGAGAACGTCACCAGCGATACCACCTTTGAAGAGCGCCCAGAAAAACGTCCCGTTCAATTCGAGGCCCGCGCCCTCACCCGTCGCTTGATGGAAGGCGCCCGTCTGCTCGAAGAGCAGGACACGAAAGCCGTCGAATCCCGCATCGCGAAGCGCTTTTCGATACTCCGTGACATACATGCCGAAACGGCACGGGCCGCATGCGCCAGCGGTCACGAAAACGAATTGGTCGATAATCTCTTTCGATGTCATTCCATGCTTGTCACGCAACGTGACGAGGTACCGAAGGAGATTGCCAACTGTGAAGTATGTCGGGTTGCACTGGCCACGATTGCCGAATTCTTTGCCAACCTGAAATGCGCCGCTGTCGGGGACGCCGAGCCACTGCGCCTTGTAGCCAATGCCCTTGAGCGCACCTTCAATGAGGGAATCCTGCATCCTCGTGAGGCCGCCGATGAGCATCGTCACCCTCGAGCGCTCGGACCTCGTGAAGCCAAGTCCGACCATCTCCTCCGCCCAGTGCTCGGTTGCGACGTCGACACCAAGGCGCTGCTTTTCCTCCGCCTCGAACTTGGCGAGCTCAGCCTCCACATCGAAGAGCGGCTCCGCGAGGGGAAGCCTTCTTTTCTCACGATGCGGAGAGGTTTGATGGCTCATGAGCGATCTCCCGGGAATCATTCGGCGGCGCTGCTCGACGCCGTGTCGAGCCGGACGATGCACCCATCCTTCGTCTTTTTTCCAAGCTTCACGATTCCCTTCTGATCGGGTTCGGGTGCACGAGCGCGCGGCGTGTACGCTCGGACTTTCTCGCGTACGACTTCGATCTCGGCAGCGAGATCCACGTCTTGCGTGCGGCGCTCGGCGAGTTGTTTTTGCCTGAGTTCGAGTAGCTCGAGGCGCTTGCTGTCAATGGCGTGCACGAGCTCATCGCGCTTGATACGTGCATCATGCAAGCGTTCTTCATGGAGCTTGAGTGCGTGCGCATACGTCTTCACACGTATCTTGATCGATCCGGCTGGCTTGTTTGCATCGATATCGTGAAGCGCCGCATATGGAGTTTTCGACGTTTCAACGATCGAATCGATGAGTCCGTACACGGGGGAGTCATGCCCGCACTTGAAGGACGAGAGATCGAGCACCACGACGTTGGGGTGATGCGCGGCGAAGACGGCGGCCCAAACCTTCTGCGCGCTGTTGACCGAATAGTTCTCCGGCCACACGTGATTCAACCCGAGCGGCGTCTTCATCGTGCCGCTTGCAAGTTCCTCTTTGAAATAACGATCGAGGTACTCGCGCGCTCTCGGAATCGAGCGAACGCTGAGCACCGGATATCCGAGCACCTGGAACTCCTCCGGAATACCGTGATTCAGCCCCGGATCGGAATGGTAGGGACGCGACAGGAGAAGAATTGCGACGCGGTCTTCGGCTTCCACGGTCTCGAGAATGGCCCGGCCTTTGTCTTGCAGGTCATTTTCGAACATTGTAAGGGCCTTCCACGCCTCGCGGCAGGCATGATCATTTTCGTCTTCGGTGATTCGGAGGCGCGGTCCCCAGGTCGAGAAGAGACGTTTGGCCAACAGATTCGGCTCGGCGAACGACACGGCAGGATCGACATATTCGATTCCGCGCTGCGCAAAAAAGTCGACTTCCTTCGTAAACGCCGCCTTCATGACGTTCGGCGCGCCGGCGACGATAGGACAGGTTGCGTCGTCCATCGTGTCGGAAACGAAATTCGTAATATGCGTGACGATCGGGAAGAAGATGTAAGCGAGCGGTTTTTTTTCGGTGTGCTCGTGGAAGAGGAGCTGATGGATATGCGCCTGCGCGACCTTCGACGGGTAACACGGGTCAACGGAGCCGTATTTTCCGCCTTCGGCCCACATCTCTTCGGTGGTCTCCTCGCTGAATACGATATTTTGCTTCGGCACGCCGAGCGCCTCGAAATAGGTCCGAAAGAAGGGGGCCGTTGAATACAAATTCAAAACGCGCGGAATGCCGATACGCGTTCGACGGCGAAATTCGGCAGCAGAGCTCGACGAACGCTCGAAGGGCCGCGTGATCTCGACCCGCCTCTGGCCAAAAATGCCCTTTCGAACTTCGATGTCCTTGACGAGCGAGCCCGCTGCGGGCTGAGGCACCGGCGCATAGAAATGCATGAAGGCGCGCTTGGCCTCGTAGTCGACCATGTTCGGGTATTGCTTCGCGATCTTCTTGCGTTCGGCGACGAGGCGGAGCATCGCCTCTTTGCTCTCCACCGTCCCCTTCTCGCAAGAAAAGCCGGCAATGTAGCGGCTTTCACGACCGTCCGGCGTTTTCGTGTCGATGAACGTTCGCTTGCATTCGTTCGGACAGAAATAACATACGGTTTCTTCGTTGGTCTTCGTCGTGTATTCGAGATGAATGGCCGCATCGACACCGATGAAACTCGTGCGTCCGCGGCGTTTGACCGCACGAAGGGTCTCCATCGCCGCGCCAATGGCGCCGGCTTCGCCCGTGTGCGGATGAACGAAGACCTCGGCGTTCGGGACGCGTTCTTTGATGTAATCGACCTGCGCTTTGACGGCCGCGAGATTGTATTGCGTGCCACCCTGCAAAACGAACTTCGTCCCGAGCGACGCGAGCCGCGGAATCTGAACGACGTATTGCCAGACGTTTTTGGGAAGCACCTGCGCGAGACCGGCAAGCATCTCCTCTTTCGAAAAACCTTCTTTCTGAAAGTTGACGCGATCGGTATCTAAAAAGACGGCGCATCCGTAGCTAAATTTCGGCGCGAGATCGGCCTTGAACGCGACGTCCGCAAATTCATGCACGGGAACGCCAAACGATTCTGCCGTAGCCTGAAGCAACATGCCATTTCCGGCCGAACAGCTATTCGAAAGACGGAAATTCGCGATGTCGCCATTCTTCATGAACAGGACCTTGATATCCTGCCCGCCGATGTCACATACGACGTCGATATCACCGAAAAAGTGCACGGCACTCATCATGTGGGCGACGGTCTCAACGATATTCACGTCGCTCTTCACGCACTCTTCGAGCACATCGGCGGCATAGCCTGTCGCGCCGAAACCCATGCATTCGAACGTTGCGCCCTGCTTTTCGATATAGCTCTTGAGCTGCGCAAGGAGCTCTTTCGCGTCTTGAATCGGGTTGCCCTTCGAAAGCTGATAAGCCTTCGCGAGGATCTTGCCCGAATCGTAATCGACGACCACCGCCTTGCTCGAAGTCGAACCACCATCGAGTCCGATGACGCCCCGCACGTTCTGCCCGGGCTCGAACACCGCAGGTTCGAAATTCGGAATTCTGTAGAGCGCACGGAACTCTTCGAGCTCGATGTCCGTTTTCGATAGCGGAAGACCGGCGTTCTCGCCGAGGCGCGCCTTTCGGCCCGTCGTGATGTATTCACGAAGATTGCCGAGATCGTTGAGCCACCCAACCTGGGCCGGCTCGTGCATGCCATAAAGCACCGCGCCGAATGCGGCATAATATTGTGCGTTCTCGGGGACGAAGACGATCTGCTCGATGGGTCTGTCCTTCGGCCACTCGTATCCACGTTCTCGCCAGACCTCCGGGATTCGAAGCCGCCAGCACTCCTGCAAAAAAGGCAAATACGTGTTGGGTCCGCCGAGAAGAAGCACACGCGCCTTGAGCGTGTTGCCGCGTGTCAGCACGCTGAGATTCTGCATCACGATGGCGTCGGCGAGCGAACAGAGCACCTCGCTCGATGGGATACCGCTCTTGATCAAGTTGACGATATCCGTCTCTGCGAACACACCGCACTTCGCAGCCACGTGATGAAGCTTCGAGGCGTCGAAGTGCAGCGCCGCAACGAGTTCCGGCGGTGCATTCACTTTGAGAAAACACTTGTCGATCGTGGCGCCCGTGCCGGACGCGCATTTGTCGTTCATGGACGCAATGGCAGTCTTGTCGCCCGTCGTCTCGTCCGTTTTGAACACGATGATTTTGGCGTCCTGTCCGCCAAGCTCGATCACGGAGCCGACGTCGGGATGCAGTTCCTCGACGGCCAGCGTCATCGCGTTGACCTCTTGAACGAACTTGCCTCCTGTTGGAGGCGCAAGCGGCGCCGACCCTGATCCAGTCAGGAAAATGCGCCATTTGTCCTTCGGGTGATCGGGAAAGGCAACCATGATCTCCTCGAGCAACTCGAGGACCTTTTCCGGCTGCTTGGTGTGATGACGCTGGTAGTCGCTCCAAAGGATCGCTTTGGTCGTCGGATCGACGACCGTCGCTTTGACGGTCGTACTGCCGACATCCATGCCAATCGCGAGAAAGCCGTTGCCGTTCACCATGCCATCACCAGAGTTCACAAGGCTGGCAAGCGCGTACACTCACCCGCCGAAATCGCGCGAGAGGCACGACAATGCGTGACTGGCTCGCCAAACGCCGCGTCGGGACAGCCCGTAGGCTGAACTGACACGTCAGTTCAGCACAACACTAAGCCGCTTTCAAGTTGACGGGGGCTTCCCCGGCGGCGCGCGGATGGGGCCCCAACCGACCGCAGCGCGGGCCCCAACGATTTGCGGCGCGCAGCAGTTTCCGGACGGGAACTATCTCGAATACGGGTTCGGCGGCGGTGCGTGCGGATTTCCCGCGCGAGGCGGCGAAGTGGCCACGGGCCTCGGCGATCCGGTTTTCGGCTTCGGCGGCGGCAGCGCCAGATCCGCGGTGGACTCCGGAGGCGGATCCGGCGGGAGATCGAACGTTGGCACCGGCGAGAGCGCGAGATCGACCGAAGACGACGGCAGCGGCGCCGGCGGGAAGCCCTCCGGCACGTGCGCCTTTGGTTTCGTGTCCTCCGCGTTCACCACGATCACTGCGGCAGCCACTGCGAACACCACGCACACGCCGAGCAGCACGAGGACGACGCGCAGCGCGAGGCTCGGTCGCTGCCCCACGACGTTGCCGCGCACAGTTGGAGACTGCCGACGGATGGCATCCCCCGGCGCGTAGACCTCGTACGAGAGCGCCTTCCCAGGTTCCGCCTGCGGAGCCGACATTGCCGGCATAGGAGAACGCGGATCGACCGAGCGATGACTGGCGTTCAGTGCCGACGCCAACAGGGGCGAGGGCGTGAAAGACGCACCCGTTGCAACGGGTGCGCGGAAATCCGGGGTGGACGGGGCCTGCGAAGCGAAAGGCAACGTTGTAAGAGGCAACGTGGATTCCGACCACGCCGAGTCTTCAGCGCGAGGCGGAGCGGACTCCGCTCGACGCTCCTCCGCCGACAGCGCATGGAGAGATTGTGGGGGAGGCCGTGACGCGGGCGGCGGACCGATGATCGTCGGCGTGTACGAAGTATGGGTGACCGCGGATGGCGCGTACGACGGCGGCATGGGCCGCTCGGGAGCCCGAGCGATCAACGTTGGCGGTTCCGACGCCAGCGGCGACACAGGGTCTCCGAGGCCGATCGTGGTGGGCTCATACGACGGCCGCACGAGCCCTTCGGGCACCATGGCGATCACCGTTGGTTGATCCGACGGCGGAGGATCCGATTCCGACTCCGACAGCGCCGAATCTCCCAGGCCGATCGTGGTGGACTCGGGCGAAACAGGCACCGCAGGGGCCTTGACGATCATCGTTGGCGGTTCCGACGGCGGGGGCGGTTCCGACGGCGGGGGTTCCGACTCCGATCCCGGCGGCGCAGAATCGGTGACGTTTGCCAACGGCCCCATCAACGGCAACGGCACGACGACAGCGGCGGGGGGTGCAGGTTGCGGTGTCACTCGCGGCGTGACGGGCGTGACCGGGGCTCGTTCGGAACCTGCCGGGGCTTTCGACGCAGGGGACGACTTTGCACCGATCGCCGACGGAAGCCCCGGGGCCTGCCTGGCGGGGGCCTGCCTGGCGGGAGCCGGCCTGTTGGTTGCGCCAGCACGGGGTACCATTGGCTTCGTGCTCGGCGCCGTAGCAAGGAGATCTTCGTTATTTTGTACCGCATCCGACGAAGTTTCGACGGGCGGCGTGACCGGAGCACGATGCGAAGCGGCACGCGGGGAAGACGTCGAACCGCCCGGGCGCGGTATGCGCGGCACTACCGGACGGGCCGCTCCTCCACCATTCGACGGGGCCGCCGAAGTTTGGGGGTTGACATTCGATTTTGCCGACATTTCTGCTCTACACACATGGCGACAGGGAAACCACACCGGGCCCCGAGCGTCGCGCCTTGGCAAGTCTACGCCTCTTATCGCTTCGGCGCCTCAGAAACGACAGGCGAAGTGAGGAGCGTAGGTCCTTCACATTTCCAGCGTGAATGCGCGTGTGTTCCGAACTCCGCCCGTGTAAAACAAAATCTGCGTGGGCTGTCATTGGGGCCCTGCAAAGGGCTGATCGAGGGTCGTGGACAAGACCGAGCGAAGACAACAAATTCTTACACACGCGCGCAATGTCTTCGCAAAGCGCGGATACCACGCGGCGAAGATCGACGACATCGTCGCCGCTGCAGGGATTGCGCGCGGCACGTTCTACCTCCACTTCGAGGACAAGCGCGCCATCTTCGAGGAGATCGTCGACGGCGCCTTCGAGGGGCTCGGCAAGGCGGTCGTGCGCGTCAACACCGAGCACCCCACGCTCTCGGTCGCCGATCAAATCATCGAGAACATCCGCAGCATCGTCCGCGTGCTCATCGCAGATCCGGCAACGACGAAGATCCTTCTATCGGACGCCGTCGGACTCGATCCGGCATTCGATCGCAAACTTCTCTCGTTCTACGAAGGCATCGGCAAATTCCTCGAGTCTTCGCTCGAGGACGGCCAGGCGCTCGGCATCGTCTCGCCAGGCGACGTGCGCATGTTCGCGATCATGACGCTCGGGGCAATGAAGGAGATCATGTACCAGGTCGTGATGCGCGGCCTCGCGTACCCCGAAGGGCGCATCGTCGAGCAGCTCTTTTCGTTTCTGTCCGCAGGCTACCTTCGCGTCACATAACGAGAGTTTCGTGAATGTTGGGGTTCGTAAAACTCACCCCAACCCACATGTTTGCTTGCTGCGTGGCTGCGTAGGTTGGGGTGAGCTTGCGAACCCCAACTCCAACGTGGAAGACTTTTGGTTCTGTGTTGGCACTGACGACCGAAGCACCTCCACATCCCGAACAGCTCCAGACAGAGCAGCTCCCCCTTCCCCTCGATGACTTCGCATCGCAAGAGCGCGGTCACGGCATTGCTCGACCGAACCGCGTTTATTGCAACCGCAACTTGAAGATGACCAGCATTGCGTGGGTCGGCTTCGACATGGACTACACGCTGGCGATCTACGACCAGGCGGCGATGGACGACCTATCCATCCGCGCGACCATCGCGAAGCTCATTTTGCGCGGCTACCCCGAGTTCATCAAGACCGTGCCGATCTCGACCGAATTTCCTGTGCGCGGTCTGCTCATCGACAAGCGCTTCGGGCACGTCCTCAAGATGGACCGCTACAAGTACGTCCACAAGGGTTATCACGGCTTTCGCGAGCTCACGAAAGAGGAACTCCGCGCCCTCTACCACGCGAAAAAGATTCGCCCCGCAACGCCGCGGTTTCATTGGATCGACACGCTCTACGCGCTCTCCGAGGTCGCCACCTACGTGGCGCTCGTCGATGCGATGGAGAAAAGGGGGCTCTCGGTAAACTATGCGCGCCTCTTCACCGATATCCGCGAGGGGATCGACGAAGCGCATCGCGACGGCACGATCCTCGACGAGGTCGCGTCGGATCTCCCACGCTTCGTGCACCGTGATCCGAACCTCGCACCCACGCTCCACAAGCTCCGCTCCGCAGGCAAGAAGCTCTTTCTTCTCACCAACTCGCGCCGACAATACACGGAGAAGATGATGACGTATCTGCTCGGCGACGCGATGGCCGAGTACCCAACGTGGCGCAACTACTTCGACGTCGTCATCGTCGCAGCGCACAAACCCGTGTTCTTCACCGAGCGTCATCCGCTGATGGAGCACGATGGTGAGGCGCTTATGCCAGCGACCCAGCCGCTCGAGCGAGGCAAGATCTACGAGGGAGGAAACCTCCAGGAGCTCGAACGCGCGCTCGGCGTCACGGGCGACGCAATCCTCTACGTCGGCGATCACATCTACGGCGACATCCTTCGGTCGAAGAAGGACAGCGCGTGGCGCACGGCGATGATCATGCAGGAGCTCGAAACGGAGATCGCTGCCTACGTATCATGCAAGGAAGATTTCGCGGCGCTCGAGTCCCTGGAAGATCAACGCGAGCACCTCGAAGACGATCTTCGCTACTACCAAGCGCGCATCAAGGAGCTCACGCGCAACATCGATCATCGCTCCGGCGATCACCAGAAGAGCACGCGCGATCTGAATGCCGCAGCAGCGGCCGCTCCGCCGCATCCGAACTCGGAGACGAGTCTGAACGCGGACGCTGCCGCGTCGCACGGCGAGCATTCGGAGCTCGAGGCCGAACGCGTGCGCTTCAAGCGCGCCGTGGAGCGCATTCGAGGCAAGCTCCGACAGATCGAAGCCGAAGTCAGCGCGCTCGAACGACGCATCGACCAGCGCTTTCATCCCTTCTGGGGCTCGCTTCTCAAGGAGGGCAACGAGCAATCGAGCTTCGGCAAACAGGTCGACGATTATGCGTGCGTTTACACGTCTCGCGTGTCGAACTTCTTGGCGTACTCACCCCAACAGTCCTTTCGGAGCCCGCGCGACGTCATGGCTCACGAGTTTGGGATGTAGTACGAGCCCACCCGATGCGCGCTTCATTGCCCACCGGTAGGATCAAGAGCTCGCCTGACGACTTCCTCGTCGACGAGATCGCTGCGTATGAACCCTGCGGAACCGGCGAGCATCTCTACGTCCATTTCAGGAAACGGGGGCTGACCACGGACGAAGCTGCGCGCGCCATCGCCAACGCACTCGGTGCCGACTTTCGCCAAGCCGGCATCGCAGGTCTGAAGGACAAGGCGGCCGTGACGACGCAGTGGATGAGCGTGCTCGTGCGCGATCCGAATGCGGAAGCACGCGCAATGGAACTTTCGCTACCGAACATCGAGATCCTCGCGGCGAAGCGGCACGGCAACAAGTTGAAGACCGGGCACCTGCGCGGAAATCGCTTTCGCATCGTCGTGCGCGGGCTCGCAGACGGAGCGCTCGGCAACGTGAAAGAAACCTTTGCGCGCATCGCGAACGAGGGCGTTCCGAATGCATTCGGGTTGCAACGATTCGGGCGCGAAGGCGACACCGCCTCGATCGCGCGCGCGTGGCTCACGGGCAAGGCACGAGCTCCCTCGAATCCACGCGTGCGCCGTTTTCACTTCTCGGCATTGCAGTCTGCGATCTTCAACGCCGTGCTCGAAGCGCGCGTGGCCGACGGATCGTGGAACGTTCCTGCCGCAGGCGACATCCTCAAGAAAGAGGACACCGGTGGGCTCTTTCTCTGCACGGACGCCTCTGTGGACCGCGAGCGCGCGCTCCGCGGCGAGCTCTGTCCCACGGGGCCGATCATCGGCGAAAAAATGCAAAAGCCCGAAGGCGAGATCCGCGCGCTCGAAGAGCGAGTGAGCGCGCCCTTTCTCGAAGGGATCGATCTGCACCGAGCTCGCACTCTCGGCGAGGGGACGCGGCGCGCGCTGCGCCTTCGTGTCATCGATCCGTCAATCGATGAACTGACGAACGATAAAGTGGAAGCTCCTCGGGAACATGGCGGCGCGTGCGAGGTTTGCTTTGTGCTACCCAAAGGAGCCTACGCCACAACGGTCCTCGGCAATGTCTTCGATCTCGGCGCAACCCCTTCTCATTCGGAACCGTCGTGAGCGACGCAAAGCTAGGAAGGCCGACCGAACAATACTCGGAGTATTTTGAGGGAGGCCGACCGACGATTTGCGGCGCGCAACAGGTTCCGAATGAGAAGAAAGAGGAAGAATGATCGAGCGAGTGAAGAACGCGATGGTCGGGCTGGGGGCCGGGTGGGTCCTCATCCTGATGTTGATCCTCAGCGTCATTTCGCTGGCCATCATGCTCGAGCGCGCGTGGCTCTATTGGTCGCTCCGCGATGACGTGCCCAACTTGATGAGGGATCTGGGTCGTCTGCTCCGCGGCGGCGATCTCGACGGCGCACGTCGCCGCCTCGAAGCTTCACCAAGCGCAGAAGCCGCAGTGGTCATCGCGGGCGTCGTCGAAGCAGGCATGGGGCCAGAAGCCGCTGAAGAAGCCATGGCAGGCGCGAGTGCGCTTCAGCGAGTGAAGCTCGAACGGCGGCTCGCGTTCCTCGGAACGCTCGGCAACAACGCACCGTTCATCGGGCTGCTCGGCACGGTCATCGGCATCCTTGGCGCCTTCAACGAACTCGGCAAGGAGAAGAACGCAACGTTGTCGGCCGCGGGCTCGGCCATCGCTCCCGAAGCGGTCATGAGCAACATTGCCGAAGCACTCGTCGCAACGGCGGTGGGGCTCCTCGTCGCCATTCCCGCGGTCGCCGCGTTCAACACGTTCCAGCGCGTGGTCCGCACCACGCTCTCGAACACCGAAGCACTCAGCCACGTCCTCCTCGCTCACCTCAAGGCAACGGGAACGCCGGGACCCGACGTCGATTCAACGGTCAAACAGGCGGCTGCGCGCGTGGAGCACACGCCGGCCAGCAAAGGCGGCCGCCGTTCGGCAAAAGAGTCGGACGACAACTGAGGAATTATCGAAGATGGCAGGCGGCGCTCAAGACACGGAAGACGCTATCGTCGGGATCAACGTCACCCCGCTCGTCGACATCGTCCTCGTCATTCTCATCATCTTCATGGTGACCACGAAGATGATCGTGTCCAAATCGGTTCCACTCGATCTGCCGAAAGCAGCTTCGGGCTCCGACATCCAGACCGTTTTCAGCATCGTGCTTCTCGCTGACGGCACTACGCAGGTCGACAGCCGGCAAGTGCCGAACGACGACGCGATCGCGCCGCTCGCAAAGGCCGCGCATGACAAGAACGCGGAGCTTCGCGCCGTCATCAAGGCGGATACGGCCGTGACTCATGGGCGCGTGATTCACGTGCTCGATCTGTTGAAGCAAGCGCAGGTTGCAAAGATCGCGTTCGGCGTTTCCCCCATCGCTCCTGGCACCACACCCGGTACAGGCGGTGCAACACCAGCTCCTGCGAAGTAGGTGACGTGAAGCGGGTGGATATGGCGAAGTCGAACGGAGCAACCAAGCAAACGGGCGAGAGCATCGATCCGTTCGCTACCGTGCTCGGCATCGAGCCGAGGTTTCCGGTGGCCGTCATGATCGCCGTGGCGCTGCTGCTGCATGCGGGTGCAGCAGCCGCCGCCGGAACGGCCATGATGCTCGCGGACATGGCCACGTGGGCTCACAAGGTTCGATCGAGCATCGCCGCGCAGCTCACGCAGACGTACGAAATCGAAATGGCCAAGGAGAAACCGCCGGAGCCTCCGCCGCCGGAACCCGCGAAAGAGGAACCGAAGGAAGAGCCCGCGCCGGTCATCAAGCAGCAACAACAAGAGGCGAAGCCGCATGAGAACACGCCGCCGCCTCCTCCTGCTGCTGCCCAAGCCGGCAAGGTGCTCACGCAAGAGCCGCCGAAAGACGAGCCGGTCGATCTCACGGGCAACACGTTCGTGACCGGATCGAGCAGCACTTTCGCGGGCGGGACCACACAAGCCGGCGGCACGAGCAAGACAGCGGTGTACGGCACTGCGGCCGCGGCAACGGGAGTGCCCGGCGGCAAAGGCACAGCGCCTGCACATACTCCTGGCGTTGACAAGTCGCGCGCGGCCGGCCTTCTCGGCGGCGCGAGCTGGGATGATTGCCCCTTCCCCTCCGAAGCCGACGCCGAGCAGATCGATAACGCGTACGTGACCATTCAGGTGAAGGTCAAATCGGACGGCGCGGCCGACTCGGTCACCGTCGTGCAAGATCCCGGGCACGGCTTCGGTCGCGAGGCGAAGAAGTGTGCAATGCGCAAGCAATACGCAACCGCACTCGACGCCGACGGCAACGCCATGGCAGGCACCACGAAGGTTTTTCGCGTCCGCTTCAGTAGGTGATCCCTCCGCGCGCTTCGCCTTCGGCTCGGAGCGCTCTCAGACTGGCTTCCCAGATGGTCGCGAAGCTTCCCAGATGGGTCGCGGAGTTTTCCAGACCGGATTTTGGCTCAAATTTTCGATCTCGAAGCCAGCGACCGGCTGTCCCAAGCTCGAAAGTGCATCTTTCTAGGCAAATTTCTGATCCGAGAAGCTTCCTTCCCATCTGGGAAGCTTCGAAGACCGTCTGGAAAGCTTCCTTCCCATCTGGGAAGCTTCGAAGACCGTCTGGAAAGCTTCCTTCCCATCTGGGAAGCTTCGAAGACCGTCTGGAAAGCTCGGGGAGGGCAGGCACGAGGGCCTCTGCCCCTACAGCCAACTGACAACGTATGCGTAGGGGCGGCCCCCCGTGGCCGCCCTTATTCGATGCTATCTGTGCACACGCGGAGGTGGCCCTCAGCGAGCTACACCTGTGGGAGCGAACGGCAGAATCGTTTTGAGATCGTCGTCGGTGAAACGAAGTTGCAAGCCGAGGAAGTAATCACGCCTGTCGGGTGTGAAGATTTGATCGGCGCCGCCAATGAGCCAAAGGCGATGAAGGAATTCGTAACCAATCCACACTCTGTAGCGCGGTCGAATCTCTTCACCGAATCCGAAGAGATCTTGCACGACCTCGAATCGGTTCGACAGAAGGTGTGTATCGAGGCCAATGCCGCCCGTGGATTCCTTGATACCGAATCGGCCTGTGAACGGGCCAATTCGCCGCGCAAACTGCAACGAAAAGCGGAATGCGTCCGTGGTGGTCGTGGTCACCGTGCGATAGTGCGCGGGCTCGTTCGGGTTCGTGGTGTCCACGTCGGTCTGCGTGATATTCGTTTTGCCGCGCGGGTCATTAATGAGCTCGATGACGTAATACTTGTCTTCGCGCGGCTGAAGCCGGAGCTCGACATAACTCTTGATGGTATTCGCGAGGAAGTTGTAGTCGGCGCGCAGACCAACGACGGTTTGAAGGCGTCTTAGACCGTCCACATATTCGTTGACGCCTTCGGCAACGCCCTGGACGTCGTTGATGAGGGACTCGTCCTTGGTGAGGCGGCCCACGGTGCCCTCGCCGCGGTCGATTCTTCCGGCAACGCTGTCAATGTGGCCGAGCGCGCTCTCGAGGCTCTTCGATGCGCGGTTGATGCGCTCGACGCTGCTCCGAAGCTCGCCCGACTCACCGTCTTTGCCGCCCTGAGTCGCAAGCAAAACTTTTACGTCGTCGGTAATGGCGCGCACGTTCTCGAGGATTCTTTGGATCTCGGGCGCGCTGTGCTGCGAGATACGATCGACGTTTTCGAGGGCATCTTTGATGGCCGCGCGATTCTCACGCACCGTGAGGTTGATGGCCTCGGTAGCCTGCGCGAGATTCTCTAGCGTCGCCTTCATGTTGCGACCGCCCTCTTCGCTGCCGATGGAGAGCGCAAGCTGCTGCGCGACCTTCTCCACCAAGTCTGCAATACGTCCGACCGTCTCCTTGAGATCGTCGATGGAACGAGCTTCGGGCAAGGTCTGGATCTCGTCGCCGTCTTTCTTGTCCGGCTCGCCGACTCCTTCGGTGAGGACGACGACGTTCTCACCGAGAAGCGACGCGCTCTTGACGCCGAGCCGAGCGCTCTCGTGAAGTTTCACGTCGGAGTTGACGCGAACGTCGATGCGCGCGGCTCCGTTCTCGAGCCGGATGTCTTGGACCGTGCCGACAGGGATACCAGCAATGGTGACGCGCGAGTTCTTCGCGATGCCCGTTGCATCGGTCAGGTAAGCATGGACGGTGTAGCCCTTGCCGCCTCCAACGTGCGGGCTGATCGTGTGAAAGACGAGGTACCCCGCGCCCGCCGTAATCACGACGAAGAGGCCGATTTTGGCCGCTTGGGTAACCCTCGCCATACTTTTTTCGGAGGTTAGTCGAGGTAGCGCGAAAGTTCACGCTGTGACTTCGCAGGAGGTGCGAGTGCGTTCGTCCAACGTCCGCGAGCATAGACGACGGCGTATGCGAAAGCGCTCGCGACGTTGGTGATCGCGACCACCTGAAAGACAGCACGAATGGATTCGGGGAACAAGATCACCGCGAGGAGACCCGCAGGAAGCTCCACACCAAGGATGACCGCGAGATCGATCGCGAAGGTCGTGCGCGTCGCACCTGCGCCGGCCATCGCGTTGCCGAGGACGATCCCCGTGCCGAGCGCGACGTACGATGGCGCAACGACCTCGAGGTAGTCGAGCGCGATCGCAACGGGTCCCGGCTCGTTGTCGAAGATATGGAGGATGGCCGTGCCGTACGTGAAGACGAGCGCGATGAGACCAAAGTTCGTGGCGATGTCGTAGAGAACGGTGATCCAACCAGATCGACGCGCGCGCGGCAGCTCGTTTGCGCCGAGGTTTTGCCCCACGAAGGTCTGTGCCGCGCTGCCCCAGCCCATGGCGATGAAGAGCGCCATCGTGTCGAGCCGGAAGACGAGCCCCATGGCAACCGTCGCAGTTTGGTCGGCTTCGGTGGTGAAGAAGCGTGCAACCAACGAGTTGACGAAGAGCATGGCGGCGATGCGCAGAAAGAACTGCGTGCTCGCGGGCCACGCGATGTTCGCGATCCTCCGGATCTCCCGCCAATCAGGGTGGCGCGAGCCTCTCGCGGGAAAGACGTCGAAGCGGCGCACGAGGATGATGACGTTTGGAAGAAGGACCAGCGAACGCGCGACGACTGCGGCCCACGCGGCGCCCACCATGCCCATACGCGGCACGTGCAAGGCTCGCGCAAGGGGGAGCGACCAAGCGAACATGGCCGGCGCCGGGCCGGGGCCGAAGATGAAAAGGATGGCGAGCAAGACGTTGAGAACGTTGGCGAGCACGAGGAGCAGAACGGGGGTCTTCGCCGAGCCGAGGGAACGCTGGACGCTCGTGAGTTGAAGCAAGAAGTAAATCGAGAAGCCGCCGGTCGCTGCAACATGCAAGTACGAGGTCGCAATGTCCGCGACGTCCCCTTTGGCCCCGATCAAATCGCGAACGACGAAGCCGGCACCCAACCCGAAGACCACGGCGAGCACCACGCTGAGCGCGCCGATGATGAGCATCGACTGCCACGCGGCGTTCTTTACGCCGCGTTCGTCACCCGCCCCTTTTCGTCGTGCGAGCAGCGCTCCCGCGGCGGTCGAGACGCCGTAGCAGAGAATCGTTCCGAGAGCCGCGACCTGATCACAGATACCGATCGCACCGACAGCAGCACTGACTTCGCCGAGCGGGAGCTGAGCGATGAGATATGCGTCGACGAGATTGAACGTCGTCTGTAGCGCCATCCCGAGCGCGAGCGGAGTGCCAAATCGGGCGATCTCGAGCGCGAGTGGGCCGTGGACGATTCGACTTTCACGGCCCTTGGCCATTGCGGAGCAGGTTGCCATCAATCTGCGACAAGAGCTAAAAACCATTGCCATGAGCGACGAGAAGGACGCGCGTCCGAACGGCCGTACGGACGAAAAGCCATCTCGCCGCGACGTGATCAAGCGCGTCGGCCAGACGGCCGGCGTGCTCGCAGGGGCCGCAGTGCTCGGCCGCCTACTCTGGGATAGGGGCGGCACGGCGTCTGCGGCGACCGCGACGGCGCAGGCGCGCGACTTTCGCTCGAAGGCCGCCTCATCCCAAGATGCTGCCGAACTCGCGATCGCGAGGGCGAAGAGCGACGAGGCCGAACCCTCGGCCGACGCGCTCGTTCGCCGCGCCGTGGATGCCATGGGCGGCATGCAGCGCTTCATCGGTCGAGGCGACGTCGTCGTCATCAAACCAAACATCGGCTGGGACAGATTGCCTATCCACGCGGCAAACACGAACCCCGATGTCGTCGCGGCTCTCGTCAAACTCGTGCTCGACGCAGGCGCGAAGAAGGTCGTCGTTGCCGATGCATCATGCAACGATCCGCATCGTTGCTACCAGCGCTCGGGGATCTGGCGCGCAGCCTACGGGCTCGGCGCCGAAGTGGTGCTGCCCGACGAGCATCGCTTTCGCACGACGCGCATGAACGGCGAAATCTTGGACGAGTGGCCAATCTTCACGACGCTCATGGACGCCGACAAAGTCATCAACGTGCCGGTTGCCAAGCATCACAACCTCGCCAAGTACACGGCCGCGATGAAAAATTGGTACGGCATGCTCGGCGGCCGGCGAAACCGTCTGCATCAAAACATCGACACGTCGATCGCCGATCTCGCCGGGTTCATGCGCCCCACGCTCGTCGTCGTGGATGCCATGCGAGTGCTCATGCGAAACGGCCCGCAAGGCGGAAATATCGACGACACGAAGGTGATGAACACCGTCGTCGCAACCACCGATCAGGTCGCGGCCGATGCCTACGGCGCGACGCTCATTGGCCAGCATCGCGACAACCTGCCGTATCTCAAAGTGGCGCATGATCGCGGGATTGGCACGATGTTCTGGGAGAAGCTGAGGGTACGCGAAGTATGAAGCGCCCGGGGTCGGGCATCCCGGCGCGCGCGAGCATCCGCGCGCTCAAGTGGTTGCGCCGTGCATCGCAGATCTTTTTCTTTGCATTGTTCATGTATTTTCTTTTGCAAACGGGTTTTCGTGGCAACTTCGCCGCCGGCTCGGATGCACCCGTGCGTCTGCCGTATCCGGTGGAGGCATTTCTTCTTGCCAATCCGTTCGTGAGCATCATGACCGTGCTGTCCACGCACACGGTTTACCGAGGTCTTCTTTGGAGTCTCGGGTTGATTGCTCTCACGCTCATCGTCGGGCGTGCCTTCTGCGGATGGATTTGTCCGTTCGGCGCGCTCCACCATTTCTTCGGTTGGATCCTCCCGTCGCGCCGTGGCCGCGGCGCGGCCCGCGTAGAGGCGAACAAGACGCACGGCCGTCGCCAGCGCATCAAATACTACATCATGGTGGCGTCGCTGCTCGGAGCGGTTGCGGGCAGCGCCATCGGCGGCATGCTCGATCCGATTTGCGTCGCCGTCCGATCCATCGGTCTCGGGGTCATCCCCGGCACGCAGTACATCATGCATCGCGCGTTCGGCGCGGTGGAGAATGTGCCTGCGCGCGCCGTTCAATCCGCCGCCGGCCACGCGGAAGATGCACTTGCGCAGGCCGTATGGGGCTCACACCAGTTTTACTTCCACCAGACGTGGCTCATTGTCTTTCTCCTGGTTGCCGTCGTTTTCATGAATCGTTTCATCCCGCGGTTCTGGTGCCGCGTGCTCTGTCCGCTCGGCGCGCTGCTCGGCGTCTTTGCTCGCTTCGCGCTCTTCGGGATGGAGAAAAATCATGCAAAGTGCACAGACTGCAACCTGTGCCTCGTCCACTGCCAGGGCGCCGACAGCCCGCAGGGTGGCGTGAAGTGGCGGCAGGACGAGTGCCATATGTGCCTCAACTGCGAGAACGCTTGCCCTGAGGACGTCATCAAGTTCCGCTTTTTGCCAAACCGAAAGAGCGCGATAAGAGAGCCGGATTTGCAGCGCCGCACATTGCTGGCGACCACGGCGGCGGGCGCTGCATTCATCCCCGCAACACGCATCGCCGACAGCCTGGACGTCAATTACCACTCGAAGGTCATTCGTCCCCCGGGTGCAGTCGAGGAGCGGGCCTTCCTCGAGCGCTGCATTCGATGCGGAGAATGCATGAAAGTCTGCCCGAACAACGCCCTCCACCCTGCCATGTTCGAAGCAGGCATCGAGGGGCTCTGGACTCCCATCCTGATCCCACGCATCGGTTATTGCGAGCACTCGTGCGTCCTCTGCGGCCAAGTCTGCCCCACGGGCGCCATTCAAAAGATTACGGAGAAAGAGAAGCTTGGTTTGGGCGTCGCGCCGGTAAAAATCGGCACGGCGTTCTACGACCACGGTCGCTGTTTGCCGTGGGCCATGCAGACGCCGTGCATCGTCTGCGAGGAGTTCTGCCCGACATCGCCAAAAGCCATTTGGGTGGAAGAAGTCGAGGCCCCGGTGCGCGAAAAAACTCCGGGACCAAACGGCGAGCCGCCGGCCATGAAGACCGTCAAGCTTCAGCGCCCGCACGTGGATCCGAGCCTCTGCATCGGGTGCGGCGCGTGCGAGAAGGTCTGCCCGGTGCAGGATCAGCCAGCGGTGTATGTTACAAGTGTTGGCGAGAGTCGCAGCAAAACGAACGTGATTCTTCTCGAGAATACGAAATACCAATCAAAGAGTTGATCATGGCCCGCCCTATTCGCCGAATGCTCCGCATCACCCTCTTCATCCTCTGTGCGCTCTCCATCTGGACGACCTATGCAAACGTCCTGTCCGATGACACGGCCGTGCGCGCGCTGGCCGACTCCGTTGCAAACAAGGCTGCCGGCTGCGGCGACGCCTGCAAAGCCACGACGATACGGGGCGGCCGGGGAATGCTTTCCACCACCATCGATTACGACATGGCAGGCCACGGGCACGTATCCGTCGTTTGCCGCAGACCATACATTGCCTTTGGCGATGTCGCGTGCGAAGTAGCGAAGTAGGGCACGTTATAACGTGCGTTGGTGCCAGCACGTGCGAAGCTCTTCGATGCATTGACGAGCGCGTGCAAGGCTTGGGCTCCGTCGAATGGCCCGTTCGACCGACCAGCTCCGAGCCGCCTCGATGAACCAGGATCCGTATCCGGGTGCAGTTTTTCGGCAAAGTCCAGGTTTTGGTACAATCGCTGTTTGAATTCGAGGCTTCGTCGACATGCGAGCTAAATTAACGAGAGTTACTTTAGGGTCACGTTCTTTTTCCGGTTCCATCGGCAATTTCATCGCGCCTACGTGAAGTGCTGCGGCTGCGCACTCATGGTCTGCAAGAAACCATGCTTCGACGGCGTGTACGGCAAGACGAAGAACGTAGTAGTCGCCCTGATTTGTTAGTCTATTTTTCGATAGCCAGGTACCCGGACACTCCTCGTCGCAATCGAGATCCCGAAGAATCAAATAAGGCGAACTCCGGTTGGCGTTGAGCAGATTGGGAATGAGCGAATCAAGCCTAGATTTCCATCCTGAGGCAACAAGCAAGGGACTGACCTGAAAACCGGCAGCTTCACAGAGCCGCGTGGCAAAGGGAGCATCCGTGTCTCCTTCGACGACGATGGTGATGGAAGCTGGAATCAAGGCCTGGTCCCGAATGTCCCGAGATTCGCGTATTCATCAGGGCGTGTGATGTCCTCCACATACATAGATAGTGGCATATCCGCTTTGGCAGCATCCACGAGCTTGGGCCATGCCTTGCCGCTTTTCGCGGTCGTTTCGGAACCGGTTGTCTCGAGAATCAAGAGTTCCGAGGGATCAACTCCTTTATCCGCAAGGAGATCTGGAGAATGGCTGGTCATGATCACCTGTCGAGCGTGACGCGACGTCACGTTGCTGACAATGCTTGGAAGTTGCCGAACGGCCGCCGCATGAAGTGACATTTCCGGTTCTTCGAGCAGGAGCGGACCTCCAGATTCATCGAGAAACCAAAGGAGTCCGATAAGACGGAGGGTTCCGTCGGAGAAGGCCCACTCCCGTTGCCACGCACCTTCCTTACGCCAATGATTATATTTCGCACGCAAATGCGGAACACCCTTTTTGTCTTGCATCCATTCTAATTTTTCGAATTGCGGCAAAACGCTTCGAAGCCCTTTCTGAATTCGATTCAAACGAGCATCGCGCGTCCTTTTGGAAACTTCGCCCATCGCCTCGATGAGTCCCGTTCCAAGCCCCTTTCCGAAACGGCGGGAGTCGCCTTGTGCAGGCGCCCGAACGAGCTGCGGAATCACATGAATGTAGTCAACCGTACGAAGAAAATCGCGGAGAGATCGAAACTTGGCATTCGCCGAGCGTTGCTCCAGGGCGGTTGCGAAGAGAAGCTCGGGATCCTTCTTGTCATCGGGATTCGGGCGATGCAGGCGATTCTCTTCATCCCGATCAACGATCTCTTCAACAATCCGTGCGGGACCAGGTTTCTGCGATGAACCCGTGGCCTCGAGAACCAAGCGATAACGCCACGTGCTTCCATCAATTTCGGCACTAACCGCGATTGTTATGGTCGGATTTGCGCCCGCGTGCAGCGAGCGCACCGAGCGAATACCGCCGCGATTGCTCTTCTCGAGAGCATTGGTGAGACCCCCACCGTCAACGGCAAGTTCTTGAAGAAACCGAAACGCATCGAGCAAATTCGACTTTCCGGACGCATTCGGACCGACCACGAACACCCGGTTGGCCAGTTCCACGTCGACCGTCCTGAAGTTGCGCCAGTTTTCGAGTTTGAGGCGCGTGAATCGTCCTTGCATGATCAACCCGCTTGTTTTCCGCGATGCTACGGCACGCGTCGTAGGCTCGCAACGAGGTCGCGCTCGTCCATCCTCCGATCAAAAAAGCCTTGCGGCGGTGTCGTCCATGAAGAGCCACGATGCGCGCGGGATGCGCAAGGTGTCACCTTCGCGCGTGAGTCTGCCGCATGCGGTGAGCTTGTCGATGGCCTCGATGCGTTCGGCAGTCCATGGATCGATGCCGAGATCGCTCGAGGCGCGCGCGAGATCGACTCCGCCCTCGATGCGCAATCCAAGCATGATGCGCTCGCGTAAGAGCGTTTGCGCATCGAGCATCTCGGACGAGATCGAAATCCCGTCACCTTCGCCAACCACGTCGTCGCGCACGGTCTTCGTGGCCTCGACGTACTTCTTGGGATCGATCGCGTTTCGATAACGCACGCCACACCGCCCGGCCCTAAGAGCTCTCAGAAAACCGAAGGCGGCGACGCCGAGACCGATGTACTCGTCGCCATGCCAATATGCGAGGTTGTGCCGTGCCTCTTGCCCGAACGTTGCGTAATTCGAAATCTCGTAATGATGAAAGCCGCGCGCCTCGAGCGCCTCATCGACCGCCATGAAGGCATCCGCAACGACCCCGTCATCGGCCACAGGAAGAAGACCGCGACGTCGCCTTTCGCCAAACTGCGTGCCTGGCTCGATCGTGAGCTGGTAGCAAGATAAATGTCCGACGCCCGTTGCTGCGAGCGCATCGGCTTGCGACCGTGCGTCCTCAGCGCTCTGGTTCGGCAGACCGAAGATGAGATCCGTGGAGACGCGCGGGACCCCGGAAGCGAGCGCGGCTTCGATGGCGCGGCGTGCGCCATCCGGATCGTGCAGTCGTCCGAGGAAGCGCAGCTCCTTGGCGCGCAGCGACTGCGTGCCGATCGACAGTCGGTTGACACCGGCACGACGAAGAGCAGAGGCACGCGCGCGATCGAGAGAAGTGGGATTGCATTCGACTGTGATCTCGGCGTCCGCGCTCACGTCGTAAAGCTCGCGCAGTAGGGCGAGCACGCGCCCGAGCTCGCGCGGCTCCCAGAGACTCGGCGTGCCGCCACCGAAAAAGATGCTCGTGATCGCGACGGGTTCGATGCGCCCAGCAACGTACCTCGCGCGCGCCCGAGCCTCTCGCACAACAGCATCGGCGTAACCTACGTGATCGAGCTCGTCTCGCCCGATCGCGTAGCTAACGAAATCACAGTACGGGCACTTTGCGAGACACCATGGAAAGTGCACGTAAATCGCGGTCACAACGACGCTTCTATAGCTAAAGCGGAGGCTACATCGAGACCTGCACTCCCGTTGCCGTAAGGAAGCGAGGGTGGTAGGCACAATGTGGGCATTTCGCCTGCAGTATTGAAGATCCAAGCCGTATCTATGCTTGAGGTCACCGACATCATCGATCGTGTGCGGGCCTACCAGCCGGCGGCAGACGCCGCCTTGATCCAGCGCGCGTACGACTTCAGCGCGAGGGCTCACCAAGGTCAGAAGCGCAAATCAGGGGAGCCGTACTTCGTGCACCCCGCGTCGGTTGCCGGCATCATCACCGAGCTCCGCCTTGACACGGCGAGCGTTTGCGCCGGGCTGCTCCACGACGTCGTTGAGGACACGCTCGCCACCGTCGAAGACATCGAGCACGAGTTCGGCGGGGAGATCGCGTCGCTCGTCGACGGCGTCACCAAGCTCGGCAAGATCAACTTCACCTCGAGGGCAGATCACCAGGCCGAGAATTTCCGCAAGATGGTCGTTGCCATGGCGCGCGACATCCGCGTCTTGCTCATCAAGCTCTGCGACCGCGTCGACAACATGCGAACGCTCGAGCACATGAAACCGGACGCGCAGGAACGCATCGCGAGAGAGACGCTCGAGATCTACGCGCCGCTCGCCAACCGCCTCGGCATCCAAGCGTTCAAGTGCGAGCTCGAAGATCTGTCATTTCGCTGGCTCGAGCCCGATTCCTACGCCTCGGTCAAGAGCGCGGTTCAAACCACCAAGAAAGACCGCGACAAGTACATCCTCGAAGTCACCAAAACGCTTTCGAGCCGCCTCGCCGAACAAGGCTTCGCCTCCGAGGTCAACGGCCGCGCCAAGCACCTTTACTCCGTGTGGCGCAAGATGAAGGCGAACGACAGTGCGATCGAACAGATCCACGACATCATCGCCTTTCGCGTGCTGGTGGAGAGCGTTGGCGACTGTTACGCGGCGCTCGGCGTCGTTCATTCGAAGTGGACGCCCGTGCCGGGGCGCTTCAAAGATTACATCGCGCTGCCGAAACCGAACATGTACCAGTCGCTGCACACCACGGTCATCGGGCCGGGCCGCGAGCGCATCGAGATCCAGATCCGAACCCACGAGATGCATCGCGTGGCCGAACGCGGGATCGCAGCGCATTGGAAATACAAGGAGCGCCACGGCGGTGGAGTTGCAGCGGACGACGCGCAACGTTTTGGTTGGCTCCGTCAACTCATGGAATGGCAAAAGGATCTCAAGGATCCGGCCGAGTTCCTCGAGGGAGTCAAAGTCGATCTCTTTCAAGACGAGGTCTACGTCTTCACGCCCAAAGGCGAGGTGCGCGTCTTTCCGAGGGGCAGCACGCCGGTCGATTTCGCCTTCGCGATCCATTCCGAGCTCGGCGAGCACATCACGGGCGCGCGCGTCAACGGCAAGCTCGAACCCCTGCGCTACAAACTCCATAACGGCGACGTTCTCGAGGTCGTCACCAGCTCTTCGCAGCAACCGAACAAGGATTGGCTCGACTTCGTCGTCACCACGCGCGCGCGCGCGAAGATCCGAAGTTTTCTTCGTCAAGAACAGCGCGACAAGTCGCTCAGGCTCGGGCGCGAGCTGCTCGAACGCGAGTTCCAGCGCGCAAGCGTGTCGCTCTCGAAGCTGCTCAAGAACGACAGCGAGCTTCGCAAGGTGCTCGAGACGGTGAGCGTTCAGAACATCGACGAGCTCTTCATCGGCATCGGCTACGGCAAAATCGATCCGAGCGACGTGCTCGACGTACTCGCGCCACCGTCGGCCGACGGGGTCAAGAGCGTGCCTCCCGAGCAGCTCCGCGAAGGACGCCTCGCCGGGTTCGTCCGCAAAATCAAGGGCGACGACGGTGGCATCCGCTTGAACGGCATCGACGACGTGCTCGTCCGCTACGCCAAATGCTGTAACCCGCTGCCGGGCGACGACATCCTTGGATTCATCACGCGCGGCCGCGGCGTCACCATTCATCGTCGCGGATGCCCCAAAGCGTTCGATACGGATCCGGAGCGCCGCGTGGAAATCACGTGGGACTCGAAGGCAAAGATCAACCGCGCCGTGCATCTGCGCGTCGTCACCGCGAACCGTCCCGGCATCCTCGCAACGGTGGGCCAAACCTTTAGTCAGATGGGCATCAATATCAGCGAAGCGACCTGCCGCGCCGGCGACGACGGCAAGGCGA
Source organism: Polyangiaceae bacterium (assembly GCA_009781005.1). Lineage (GTDB taxonomy): Bacteria > Myxococcota_A > Polyangia > Polyangiales > Polyangiaceae > Labilithrix. The sequence continues at coordinate 106,676 of WQYX01000002.1, forward strand.
TCAACACATTCACATTCGTCTGTCAGGACTTGAACCAACTGAAGAGCGTGATGCGCTCACTGCAGAAGGTGCAGGGTGTGGTGATAGTTGAGCGCGCATGAAAGTGACTGTCGTTGGCGGAGGGCTTGCGGGCTGTGAGGCGGCGTTTCAACTTGCCGAGCGCGGGATCGACGTCGAACTCATCGAGCAGAAACCGCTGTCGCGCACGCCCGCGCAAACGACCGACAAGCTCTGTGAGCTCGTGTGCTCGAACTCGCTGCGCGGCGCGTCGCTCACGAACGCCGTTGGTCTCTTGAAGGAGGAGCTCCGGCGTGCGGGCTCACTCATTGTCGAAGCCGCGGAGATCGCGAGAGTGCCTGCCGGTGGCGCTCTTGCCGTGGATCGAGACGTCTTCGCCAGCACCGTGACGGCGCGCATCCATGCACATCCCCGAATCCACGTTCGCCACGAGGTCGTCACGCGCTTGCCCGACGGAGCGGCCAAAGCACCGGTGATCCTCGCTACCGGTCCGCTCACCGGCGACGCGCTCGCAGCCGATCTCGCGCACGTCGTCGGTGCCGAGAACCTCGCATACTACGACGCGATCGCGCCCATCGTGAGCGCCGACTCGATCGCGTGGGACAAGGTCTTTCGGCAGTCGCGCTGGGGCAAAGGCGCACCGGTGACGGACGAAAGCGGCGACGAAACGCAAGATGCAACAGCGCTCGGCGACGAAGCGTACGTCAATTGCCCATTCGACGAAGAAGGATACAAGACCTTCGTCCGCGCGCTCATGGATTCACAGAAGGTGGAGCCGCGCGCTTTCGAGGACGCGCGCTACTTCGAAGGCTGCCTGCCCATCGAAGTCATGGCCTCGCGCGGCGAGATGACGCTCGCCTTCGGTCCCATGAAACCCGTCGGGCTCACCGATCCACGCACAGGGAAACGGCCGTACGCGGTCGTGCAGCTCCGTGCCGAAGACAAGATGCAAACTGCATACAATCTCGTCGGCTTCCAGTCCCGCATGACGCACGGAGATCAGGCGCGCATCTTCCGCATGATCCCCGGACTCGAAGACGCCGAGATCCTTCGCTACGGCAGCGTGCATCGCAACACGTTCATCGACTCACCGAAGTTGCTCGACGCGCGCATGCAGCTTCGTGCACGGAGCAACTTTTTTGTTGCAGGGCAGCTCGCAGGCGTCGAGGGCTATGTCGAGAGCTGCGCGAGCGGCTTTCTCTGCGCCGTGCTTCTTGCGCAGGCGCTCACGAATCACGCCGTCACGCCTCCCCCGGAGACAACCGCGCTCGGAGGCATTCGCACGCATCTGATGCGTGCAACCGAAAAGTTTCAGCCGTCGAACATCACCTGGGCGTGCATGCCTCCACCGCCGAATCGCAGACTCAAAAAGCACGATCGCTATCGAGCCATGGCAGACAGAGCACTCCTCGATCTCGACGCATGGCTGTCGACGGCACCGCTCGCAAAAGTCGCGCGCAATTTTAGACCGCTTTCAAGTTGACGCGAGGTCGAGGCGGGGCCGAGGAGCGGACCGGAATAGCCTTGAAGGCTTTGAGGACCGCACCGCAGGCCCCCCTGAGGTCCCGCCATAGGCGGGCCGACAGCGCCGAAGGCGCCGTCGATGCCGAGATCGCGGCAAATCGAAAGCGGTTAGGAGGGCTCTATTTCGCTCTCGGTGGGAAGTGCTTCCGCGGCCTTGTCGCGCTCCAATCGCTCGAGTCCGCGCTTGTACATGATGAGCGTCGCGATCTCCTCGTGCTCTCGGCCATCCACGCGCACTCCGATTTTGATGGGCACTCGATAGTACCGGGGCGCATCGATGAAACGGACTTTGCGACTCGTGTCGTCGAGCACGGGCACCGGCTTCACGGTGTCGTCGAGCCGCGCGAACATGGGAGACAGATCGTAACGGAAGACGTGCTTGACCCGGCGCACGTCAGTGGCGAGGAGCGATGCATTCCGTTCGACGCGGCCGCTATGAACATAGCTGAGGATCGTGACGGGCACGGTTGCGCCCGCCTCGGGGTTCAGCGGATCGGGCAACGTGGTGGCGCTTTGCCAGAACGACTCGCGCGCGTTCACGATCACGTCGCGGCCAGACAGACGGCGAGCAGGCGCGCGGTAACGCGTGATCCGCTGCGCGCCATAAACGCGGTGTACGCGCCGCATCATCCATTTGCTGACAATCTCTTGGATGCGATCCCTCGCGGCGTAGAGAAGACCGGCGATGAGGGCGAAGATGAAAAGACTCGAGCTCACGGTCCGCGGCGAACCCGCGCGCTTGGAAATCGCGAGCTGCCAAACGAACGCCCCTGCCGATACGAGAAGCGCGACGAAACCAGCAATCCAGTGATAGGCGCGCTCTTCGACCCGGAAGCTCTCGCGCTCGAGGAAAAGCACCTCTTGAAAGTGCTTCTTCAGACGGCTCGAGCGATCGAGGTAGCGCTCGAGCGCAGCGGGCGACGAGGGATCGGCATTCCCAAAACCGCGCTCGGTCCTGTACGCGAACTCCGATGCGAGCACCTCGCTGAGCCTAGCCTCGACCACCGCAAGCACAGGTTCGACGCGTTCGAGGTTCGGGGACTTCGACTGCGCGAAGTTCGACAGTGCGCGCTCCGCGTCCGCGAGCGCCTCACACATGCGAACGCTGATGTACTCGTCGACGAGCTCGCGCTCGCGAGTGAGCTCGGCGAGCTCGTCGTCGCCGGCATGCACGAGCCCTTCGCGCGCATCTTGCGAGATGCGCACGAAAGCCTCGATCCAGATCATGAGCGCGTCTTCGAGCTCGCTGCGGGAGGCCACGACGAAGAGCGAACCCGCGAGGCGGCAATGGCGGGCGAAGCCGTCCGAAGCGCGTGCGAGCTGGCTTGCCATGGCGAGCGCTCCACGTCGCAACGCATCGATCGTGACGGCGTCGTCCGTTGCGGCGAGCGCGGGCCCATCGAGACGCGTGAACACCTGCATCTGGTCCCACGGCACATGACGAACGAAAGCGTTTTGCGGAATCTGGATTTCGACATGCAACGAGTACGGCACAGGCGCCTTCGCGGGGAGCGGAAGCGACAGGCTCCACTCCAGACGGGACGCATCATGAACGCCGACCCGAACCTGACCGGCTTGCTCATCTGCCGCCTGTTCGGCCGCGATATAGTTTTCGGTCAGTTCAGCGATGGCCATGGAAGAATTCACTCGATCGGCATGTGGACGTGGCCACGATCCAAAAAGCGCATTTCATGCCGCACGGCGAGCGCGCAGATCTGCAGCCGAGACGGCCAAAGAGATGCGAGCCCGCCGAGACAGCGAGGCCGGAGGCGTACTAGAGGTACGGGGGGAGGCCGAGCAACGAAGGCGGGCGACGCAGATCTGCAGGCCGTCACATGCTGAGGCCGCCGTCGACGTCAATGGTGCGTCCGTTGAAGTAGTCACACTCGAGGACGAACTTGACCGCAACCCAGATGTCCTCCGGCACGCCAATGCGACCAACGGGAATGGCAGCAACGAGGGCGTCGCGCGCTTTCTGATTCATGCCCTGTGTCATTGGCGTTTCGATCATGCCTGGGGCAACGGCGCCCACGCGGATGCCGAACGGCGCAAACTCTTTCGACCAAGTGACCGTGTTCGCAGCGAGCGCAGCCTTCGCCGCGGAGTAATTCGACTGCCCGCGGTTGCCATGGCGCGCGATGCTCGAAATGTTGACGATGACGCCCGGACGCGTGTTCGTTTCGACCATCTTCGCAACGACTTCGCGCGCGAGAAATGTTGCACCGGTAAGGTTTACACCGATGACCGCGTCCCAATGATCCATCGAGAGCCTCATGATCTTGCCGGTCTCCTTGTCCTTTTTGACGAGCAGCCCGTCGCGCAAAATACCTGCATTGTTCACGAGACCGTTCAGGCCTCCCATGGCACCGTGGGCCCACCCGACGAACGAGATGAGGTCGAATTCGTCCGTGACGTTGAGACGGCGCGCGTGCACCTTTCCGCGCGCGGCTTTGGCAGCGTCGACGGTGTCGGCGAGACCCGCCTCGTTGACGTCGCCAATGGCAACTTGAGCGCCGGATTCGGCGAGCCGGAGGGCGAAGTGACGACCCATGCCTTGGGCGCCACCGGAGATGACGATCTTCAGATCCTCGAGCTTCATGGCCGCGGATTCTAGACTGAACAGGCTTTGAGTTCTCAGAGCATGTTGACCAGCCGTTTGCGCAGCAGGCTGGTCACCAGCGGAGCCATCCGACTGCGGTCGCGGCCAGTAGAATGAGTGTCACGACAACGACTTCCACAACGAACCGCATCGATCTCTTGAGTAGGCGATAACCTAAAGCCACGAGCAAGGCCGCAATGAGCAACACAGGTAACCCTGTGTGGGCAGAGAGCGATCGCACGGCGATCTTGGCCGAACGCACGGCTGTCCCGAATGGGAACACGGAGACGCGGATCAAATGTCGGAGGACATCGTGGAGGTTCGGCACGAATATGCACGGATCGTGGCCAGCATCGCCGCATATGAGCAACTTCGTGGCAACGGTTCCGCCGCATCGAGTTCGCGGGGAGGCGTGCAATGCCTTGCGCAGATCGCGCACCTTGAACGCATTTCAGAACCGTCGCGAGCGACGCGAGGTCGAGGCTTTTTCCGAGGAGCGCGCGGAGCGTACTTGAAGTACGTGAGCACGCACGGGCCGGAAAAAACGATGAGATCGCGGCGCGCAGCAGGTTATGAAATGCGTTCTAGCGGTCGCGGCGAAGACGGGTCATAAGGCGATACGATGACGACGCAGGTGACGCCTCAATCGAGCTCCGCGCTCGAGGCGCCGGCGGGCGATACGACCGTCCGGTCGGTGCGCTCGCGGATCGAGTGGCTCGGGCTCGCCGCTCTCGGCATCGTCGCCGTGCTCGTCTTCTGGGTCTTCGACGCCCTGCCCTTCCAAGATCTGCCGGCTCACGCGGGGCTCATCGCGATGCGCCACAGGTACGCCGAATCGTCGTTCGAGCAACGCTTCTACGTGCTCGCTCCGCACGTCGGCCCGTACTCGCTCTTTCGATTTCTCGGTGAGGTTTTCGTTCGCGTCGTCGGGCCACTCGGAGCGGTGCGCGCCCTAGCCACGCTGCCCGTCATCGCGACGCCGCTCGCCCTGCTTTTCGCGCGGCGAAGGCTCTACGAAGATCATTCGCCGGCGTTCGGCTTCATCGGCCTGACTCTGTCTTTCAGCCTGATGACGCTGCTCGGTTTTGCGAGCTACTTGCTCGGCGTCGCCGTGATGCTCGTCGGTTTGACGCTCTGGCTCGAACTCCTCGTTGCAGCGGACGACGGCGCTCCGAACCTTCGCCGGCGCGAATTCGTCATGGCCGTGTTCACGCCCTTCATTTTCGTCGCGCACGGACATGCGTTCGTGCTCTTCCTCGTCTGCGCGGGGGTCGCGTGCCTCGCCGCCGGCAACGTTCGCGAGCGCCTCATGCGGCTCTGGGTGCTCGCGCCGGCCGTGGGACTCGCAGCTTGGGTCGCGTGGATCGAGCGCGGAACCACCACGCCGCCAGGATCCTTACCCGTCGTGCCTCGGCTGGCGCCTCTGTTTCACTCGTTCACGGAGAAGCTTGGCCTGCTCGTGACGCCAACGCTCATGACACGCAGCGGAATCGATTTTCTTATTTCCATATTCATTTGGATTTTCACGATCGTGAGCACCGTGTTCACCGTCCGCTCGCTGCGCACTCCGGCGCGAATCAAGAACGGAGTTCAGAGAGAATATTCACGAGACCGCTTTCAAGTTGACGCGAGTTCGAGGCGGGGTGGGATGCGACCGGACTCGAACTGTACGGAGTCCACGAAGTGGACAGAGTACAGTGAGAGCGACGGAGCGAAGCGAAGTGAACAGCCTGCTTCGGCTTTGGTGCGTGTGCTGGATGGCACACGCACACGCCGTCGCACGGCTCCGTCAGAGGCCGTACCGCAGCCGCCAACGACGAAATCGCGTCAAATCGAAAGCGGTCTAGCCGCGGACGTGCGCCATAGCCGCGCGCTCTACGCATCGGCGGCGGTCCTCTTGCTCGCATTTCTCGCACTTCCGCATGCCGTTGGGTGGTTCGGATTCGTCGACGGCCGTCTCGTTCCCTTGGTCCTCATCCTCCCGCTTCTCGGGATCCGCCGCGCAACCCTTCCGCGCGCGCTCGTGAGGCTGCTCGACACGGGCGCACCCGTCTGCGCTGCAACCATCGCCCTCTTGGCCATGATTGCATCTTACAAGTTTCAGGCAGAAGCCTCCGGCTTCCATGAAGTGCTCGCGCACGTGCCAGCGAGAGCAAGCCTCTTGAACCTCCCGCTCGATCCGAACAGCGAGATCTTCACCGCGCATCCGTTCGTCCACTACGACAAGCTCACCCTCGCCGAGCGTCCCGTCGTCGTCAGCGACATCTGGTTTCACCAGGGCTCGGCGCTCTATCCAACACCGGAGAACCCAGCGGTCCGCCTTCCTTCGAGTTACAGCGAAAGCGATCTCAAAGAGATTGATTGGCCCGCCTACCACCTTGACGATTGGGACTTCGTCCTCATTCGCACCAAGCCATCCGCCGGGCAGCCTTCCACACCCAACAGTCTCGTGCTCGAAGAGCATCGCGGGGGCTGGTGGCTCTTTCGGCAGGCCGCCCCAACTCAATGAACCCACCATGGCTCCGCGCCATGAAAGCCATCATTGAGCGACATATAGAGGGCATCATGGAGGGGCGTGAGGCTCGTTATACTCGAACTTGCTGATCCCGGATTCGCGTCCAGAACGAGCACGGTACCTTCCGTGGTTCCGTCGCTCATCCAAAGCTCCTGACCGGTGGTGGGGTCCGAGGCCGAGAAGAAAAGGTGATTGTCAAAGACCACCAGCGTTGAACCGAGATTGCCGACGAAGGATCGTACGAGCTCGGAGCTTTGTGGCGTCAACGCGGTCATCCGCCAAAGCCCCATACCCACGGTACCGTTGCCGCCAAGGAAATAGATACCGTCCCCGAAAAGCACGAATCCGGAGGTGGGCGTCATGGCCTCGAGCGGAGTGAGCGCAGTCGACGTTTCGTCGATCTTTAAGATAGCTCCCCCAACGGCGTAGACAATGGCGTCGTCCTTTTCGATGAGCGCGCTGGGCGTCGTGGTCAGAGGAGTCAGGAGCGTTGCCGGGGCCGCGCCTCTCGTTCGATAAATACCGGTGCTCATCGCAAAATAGGTATCCTGATGACCTTCGGTGATCAGGATTGCCGTGCTCATCGTCATCGCGTCCACCGTGGGGCCTATCTGAAGGATGTCACTCTTGGTCGTTGGATCGAGCGCGAACAAGCCAGACGTGAGGTTCAAGTTGTCGAGTATCGTAAACATTAAAACATCATTGTAGACACCCATGCTTTGAATGCTTTGAATTTGAGGCCGGAGTCCAGAGGGCGATGAATCGAGATCCGCGACGAGCTGCGTTCCCTGCTCCGTGCCGTCTGTAGTCCAAAGCGCCACGTTCGTTGATGCTGGCGCTGACGTGTTGTTACTAAAGAAATAGATATTGCCCTCATAAGACACTGGCGACCCGACGATTCCGCTGCCAACGCCGGGTTGGACATCTTTCACCAGCGTCGTGCCGGCCGCGGTTCCATCGCTCGTCCATAACTCGGTTCCGGTATCCGGTGTCGTGCCTGAAAAATACACGCGATCCCCGAGGACGCGTAGGGAGCTACCGCTCACGACTCCATTGGCGCGTCCGGGATTGATATCGGTCACCAGATGCGTTCCGCTCGTGTCATTCACCCACAGCTCATTGCCATCATTGAAATCGGAAGCCATGAAGAACACGTTGCCGCCGGCAGCAACGAAACCGCTTGGCGACGAAGGCTGGGTACCCGTGGCGCCCAAAGCCAACGGAGTCATCATGGTACCATCGGACTGGTCGGGAATGCCGGTGTCACCGCCGTCCAAAAAGAGTACCCCATTGGCAACGACGGGGCTGCCGTAAAGCCCGCTTCCTGAACCAGGTACGAAGTCCGATACCATCGACGTGCCCAATGACGTTCCATCGGTCCGCCACAATTCGTTGCCATGCGTGCCGTCATTTGCGCTGAAGTAGGCTTGATTGCCAAGGACGGCAAAGCCGGAAATGCTCGAGGAGGCGTAGCCTGGATTGATGTCGAGAACCATGGAGGTCCCTGCGGCGGTTCCATTGGTCACGAAGAGCTCGGTTCCGTGCGTCGCGTCCGTTGCCTGAAAGATCACCTTCGAGCCGAGTGCCGTAAAACCAGTTGGACTGCTCGACCCTAGACCTGGGTAGAGATCGGCGACTATCGTTGTGTTGTCCTCGGTGCCGTCGGAGCGCCATGGTTCGGCGCCGTAGGTGCCGTCGTTCGCTTGGAAATAGACAAACCCACCTTGCGCAACGAAGCGCATGTTGCTCGAAATGGACCCGCCGGCTCCAGGGTAGATGTCCGAAACGAGGACGGTTCCCGCGGCAGTTCCGTCGGTGATCCACGGCTCCATGCCATGCGTGCCGTCATTCGCCGCGAAGAAGACGCGGTTATTGAATGCAACAAAATTCATGGGCGATGAGCTCGCCGCACCGGGATAGATATCTTTGAGGAGAACGGTGCCGTCGGCCGTGCCGTCCGTCACCCAGAGCTCGGTGCCATTGCCGCTGTTATCCGATGCCGAAAAGACGAGTTTTCCACCCAGAAGCGCCGCGCTGCCAGAAACGCTGTTGATGACGGGTGCGGGGCCTGACTTCACTTGCACCGTGGACGCCGGATCGCCATTCGTGCTCCAGAGCGTCCTTCCATTCGTGTTCGACTCCACGAAAAGAAGGCGGCCGGATACCTCACCGAGAATGCCTTGGAATCCTGATGGGGTGCCAGGATACCCGTCGACGAGGAGCTCGGTGCCGCCGTCCGATCCGTCGCTCACCCAGAGCTCGTTTCCAACGATGGCGTCCGTCACAGTGAAATAGAGTTTTCCGCCTGACGCGATCTGGACAACGGGCGAAGAAAGCCACGTGGAGCGCGTGGCCACCACCGTGGGTGTGACCGAACCGCTGTTCAGTGAATAAAGCGCATAACCAACAACGTTTTGGGCCCGCGCGCCAAAGAACACGCGATGATCGATCTCGATATAGCCATTCGCATTCACGACGGGCATGGTGTTGACGTCCTCCAGCATCGAGAGCGAATAACTCCTGCCTGCATCGCCGCCCGCATCGCCGGTGTCTACGGAGTCCACCGAAGGAACGTCATACCCAGTGCATCCCGCCGCTATCAACGCGACCAGAAGAATCCCGTGACGCATACGAACCTCCAATAGCCCGTCCATGTACGCGCTTGGTGCGCAATCTTCAGCCCGGCATTGGTCAATTGCAAGTTCGCACTACGCGCGGCCGCGACGTGAGGACGGGCCGCAGCGCAAGCCGGAGCGGACGGAGCACTCGCAGTTTGCCGCGGATCGAACCGCGCAGTAAAGAACCCACCTCCATGCGTCTCGTTGTCTTCGGTGCAGGGTACGTTGGTCTCGTCACGGGCACGGGCTTGAGCGATCTCGGTCATGAGGTTCTGGTCTTCGACATCGATCCGCATCGCATTTCGAAACTCAAAGAGGGCCATGTCCCTATTTACGAGCCGGGACTCGCGGATCTCGTCCACCGTAACCAACGCGGAGGTCGGCTCGCGTTCGCCTCCGAAATCCCAGCATCGTTCGCAAACGCCGATGCGTACTTCATCGCCGTAGGCACGCCTCCAGGCCCAAACGGCGCCGCGGATCTGTCGGCCGTCATGAACGTTGCCGACGTGATCGCGAAAGTCGCAACGCGCAGAGCGTTCGTCATCGTCAAGAGCACGGTTCCCGTTGGAACGTGCGACGCAGTTCAAGCGCGGCTCGACGCAGCCAAGGTGTCTCTCGAAGTCGTGTCGAATCCCGAATTCTTGAAAGAGGGCGACGCCGTCTCGGACTTCTTCAAGCCCGATCGAGTCATCGTTGGCGCTCGTTCGGAGGACGCGCGGCAGATGCTTCGCGAGCTGTACGCGCCGTTGCAGCTCTCCGGCGAGCGTCTCGTCATGACCGATCCGCGTTCGAGTGAACTCATCAAGTACGCATCGAACACGATGCTCGCGATTCGTATCTCGTTCATGAACGAACTCGCGCGCCTCTGCCACGCAACGGGCGCGGACATCCACGCCGTACGCCTCGGCGTCGGGACGGACTCGCGCATCGGCAAGAAATTCCTCTACGCGGGCCCTGGCTACGGCGGCTCGTGCTTCCCGAAGGACGTGCAAGCGCTCGCCGCGCTCGGCCGCGAGAGTGGTGTCCAGCTTCGCGTTGCCGAAGCTGCACACAGCGCAAACGAAGAGCAGGCGTCGTTCCTCGCGCACCTCGTCGACTCCGCGTTGGGCGGCGTCCGCGGCAAGCAGATCACGCTCTGGGGTCTCGCCTTCAAGCCGGAGACCGACGACATCCGCGAGTCGCCCGCCGTACGCCTCGCGAGCGCGCTGCTCGAGCGCGGTGCAAGCATCGTCTGCCATGATCCGGAGGCAGGCCCAAACTTCGCGAAGCTGTTCGGCCGCAAAGTCACCGTGAAAGAACGCGACTACGACGCGCTCGATGGCTCACATGCTCTCGTGCTTCTCACTGAGTGGCGTAGTTACCGCGCACCCAACTTCGCCGAGATCAAACGGCGACTCAAGAGCGCCACGGACGGCATGCCACCCGTTCTCATCGACGCGCGCAACATCTGGCGCCCCGGCGATGTCATGCGCGCGGGCCTGCGCTACCAGGGCATTGGTGTTTCACTCCATCGGACGCCGGATCGCCCGTCCCAAATCTTGGATCGCTCGTGAGTACCGACCAAACACGAAAGCCACGTCGCTGGCTCGTGACGGGTGGCGTTGGCTTCATTGGCCATCATTTGTGCGCTGCACTGCTCGAACGCGGCGACGCCGTCCGCATCGTCGACGACTTTAGCGACGCGCCTTACCCCGCCGTGATGAAGGAAGAGAACGAAGCCTCGTTGCGGCGTGCATTTGCTTTACAGGATGACCGTTTCGAAGTCGTGCGTGGATGCATCACCGACGCGGCTCTTGGTCGAAGGCTCGTCAAGGACGTCTCCGGCGTGATGCACCTTGCCGGCCTCGCGGGCGTTCGTCCTTCGTTCGCCGATCCCGCGCGCTACCTGCACGTGAACGCGGAGGGCACGGCGAACTTGCTCGATGCCTCGCAGCGTGAGGGTCTCGGCCTCTTCGTGCTTGCTTCGAGCTCCTCGGTTTACGGCAACACGACGCCCCTGCCCGCCCACGAAGATGCGCCGGCGATCGTGCCGGAGTCACCGTACGCGGCGAGCAAGCGCGCGGCGGAGCTCGTCGCGTCCGCGATGATCCGCAAGAGCCCACGGATGCGATGCCCGGCGCTCCGCTTTTTCACCGTCTACGGTCCGCGTCAAAGGCCCGAGATGGCAATCTCGCTGTTCCTCCGGAGGGTCCTTCGCGGCGAATCGATCACCGTGTTCGGCGACGGATCCATGCGTCGCGACTTTACGCACGTGGCAGATATCGTGCGCGGGATCCTCGCCGCGGCCGATCACGCGCCCGAAGGCGTCCGCGCGTACAACCTCGGCTCCGGCGCGCCCGTAACGCTCAACGAACTCGTCGTCGCGATGAGCATAGCCGCAGGACGCCCGCCCGCTGTCGAGCATGCACCCGTGCCCCTCGGCGACGTCGACGCAACCTTCGCGGACATCTCTCGCGCATCTCGGGAGCTCGGATGGCGTCCAGAGATCAAGCTCGCCGAGGGACTCGCCACCGTCGTCGACGGATTTCGAGCTGATGCATAGTGCAAGTGATTATGTGCAATCTACACGAAAATACGTGTATGCCCCACCTCGTGCGAGTGAATGCTGCAGCTCCATTGCGTCGCGCATGCGCTCACTCGTGAGCGAGCCCAGAACGAGGGAACGAAAGCTTCCTCCGGCGCCGTGAGATGGTGGTAGATTTGCATGAGTGAGTGTCGTCGGTATCGACCTCGGAACGACGAACACGGTCGTTGCCTGCGTTCGTGGCGGCAAGGTTCACGTCCTCGCGGACGAGCAGGGTCAGCGGCTTCTGCCAAGCGTCGTGAGCTTCCACCCGAATGGCCAGGTGCTGGTCGGAAGTGCGGCGCGCGCGCGCCGGATCATCGACCCGCGCAACACCATCTACAGCCACAAGCGGCTCATCGGTCGCTCATGGGGCAGCCCAGAGATTGCCCGAGCCAAGCAACGCTGCACGTTCGAGCTGCGTGAAGGCCCGGGCCAAGCGCCGCTCGTGCGCGCACGCAACCAAGACTACACGTTGCCCGAGATCAGCGCGTTCGTCCTCAGGCGCGTCCGCCAGATCGCCGAGCTTGCTCTTGGCGAGCCCGCAGAGCGCGCGGTCATCACGGTGCCAGCTCACTTCAACGAGCTGCAGCGCGCGTCAACGAAAGTGGCGGGCCGTGTCGCGGGGCTCGACGTCCTTCGCATCTTGAATGAACCCACGGCCGCAGCGCTCGCGTATGGCCTCGGCCGCACGGGCAACGAACGCGTTGCGGTGTACGACTTCGGCGGAGGCACGTTCGACTGCACGCTGCTCGATTTGAACGGCAATGTGTTCGAGGTCCTCGCGAGCGCCGGAGACACGTTCCTCGGTGGCGACGACATCGATATGGCCATTGCCGAACGCATGACGGAGGCGCTCCTCAGAGAGCACCGCGTCGACGCGCGCACCGACCCGCAGTTGTTCGAGCGGCTCAAGACGAGCGCCGAAGAGGTGAAGATCGCGCTCTCCCGTACCGATAAATACGCCATCACGCTGAAGGATATCGGCCACGGCGTGGGCGGTGGAGCGCTCCAATTCACATTCACGCTTGCACGGCGCGATCTCGAGTCGATGATTCAGCCGCTCGTCGACCGCACGTTCAAGGTCACGGAAGATGCGCTCGCCATCGCGCGCTTGACGCCGACCTCGTTCGACAAGGTCATTCTCGTCGGAGGTTCGACGCGCATCCCGATGGTGCGCAGACGCGTGGAAGCGTTCTTCGGTGCGCCGCCGCTCGACCGCGTGAACCCTGAAGAAGTCGTTGCCATCGGCGCCTCCATCCAAGCGGCGGCACTCACCGGATCATCGCGCCGGCGTCGCATTCCCGACCCGCCACCGCGGCCATCAACCGCCACGTCCGACACGCTGCCTGCGGTGCGAGGGGCAGCCCCGCCCGTGTGGTCTCCACAGCAGCAAGACGACTTGCCAAGCGGCCAATTCGGCGACATCGGCGATCTGTCCCTTGCCTCCACGACGGGGGTGTCCGTCGCGGAATCCACCTCACCATCCATGACGGCCGGTCGACCCACGGAACCCTCCGTGAGCGACTTCGGACGCATCTCCGAGCTTTCGCTCATCTCGATGGCGGACGCGGACCTTTTGCCAGCGAAATTCGAAGACGACAAATTCGACAACCTGCCGCAAGCCCGCGAAGACAACTTGCCGCAAGCTCGTGAAGGCGGCTTGCAGCGCTCGCACACGATGCGCCCGTCCTCGCCGCCGCCCGAGTTCGCGCGCGGCACCATGCCGTTGCCGCAGACGCCAGCAACGCCTGCGCCTGCATCGCGGGGCACGGCGCCAATGCCGCCGCCGCGCACGACGCTGCCAATTCCGGGAGCGGTGAGCGTCCCATTCAATCCAAAGTCCACCGCGCCAATGCCAACGCGCTCGGTGCCGCCGCATCCGCAAGGCACTGTCGGGCCTGCACCTGCGGATCTATCGCCGATCACCGTGCCGAGCCCCGAGCCGTTGATGCCTGCGCGAAATCTCGGAGTCACCCCACCCATCCTCATCGACGTCACGCCGCGGGCGCTCGTGGTGGAGACCGCAGGCGGCTACACCGACACGATCATCCCGCGAAACGCGAAGATCCCTTGTGAACGCACGCGTCGCTTTGCAACCGGGCGCGACATGCAGACGAGCGTGCGCGTCCGCGTCGCGCAGGGCGAACATCCGGGCTTCCAACAAAACACGTATCTCGGCGAGCTCGAGCTCTCCGGCTTGCGACCCGCTCCTCGCGGCGGCGTCGTCATCGCGGTCACGTTCGAAGTGGATGCAGACGGCACGCTTCGCGTTCGCGCGCGCGACGTTCAGACGGGAGTCGAAGCGCGCGCAACGCTTCAACTCGTCGGCGTCGCCGACGAGTCTTCGGTCGTCATGATGATCAACCGCCTCAGCAAGGAGCCCGCAGCGGGCGGACAGACAGGTTAGCCGTGACCGACGACGCGCAGGCCATCACGCAATGGCTCGCCGTCATCGACGAGATCTCGTACTACGAGCTCTTTCGCGTGACGCCAGCGGCAAGCTTCGACGATCTGCGCGCGGCCTTTCACGCCTTCGTCGAAGACTTCCACCCGGACGCACACTACTGGCGCGACCCAGGCGAACAAGCGGCCATCGGCGTTGTCTTCCGGCGCGGCACCGAGGCGTACCGAATCTTGTCCGATCCGTCGCTCCGCGCGCGCTACGACGAAGGACTGCGAGCCGGCATTTTGCGGCCTGAGCTGCTCGTCCTCGAAAACCCCGCGAGCACTCCATCGAGGACGTCGATGCGCGCACGCCTCATCGACCAGATCCGCATGCCGAGCGCACGCCCCTTCGTTCTGCGCGCCGAGGAATTATTCAAAAAGGGGGATTTGAAGCAGGCAAAGATTCAGCTCGTCATGGCTATGCACTTGGACGCGAACAATCCGGCGCTCGAAGCCTTCGCGAAAGAGCTCGAGGAGGCAATGAAGGCCCAAAAGACGTAGGTCTGGAACGATGAGATCGCGTCAAATCGAAAGAGGTCTGCGAGGGCGATGAATCCATCGCACCGTCTTATCCGGAAGCGCCTGTTCGATCTCCACGGCAAACGCGTCGAGTCTCGCAAGTGCCGACAGACGCGGCACGATCACGACCGTGCCCGGCGAAACATGGAGCCATGGCGCAACGCGCGCAGAACGCTGATCGCGCGCCCTAAACGATGCTGTACTTTGACTCTGCGAATACGCGACGCTCGGGATCCCACACGAAGAGCTTGCGCTCGCTTACCTCTCCCCCCTGCACGCTCGTCACCAGATACGCCAAATCATAACTTGGCCCGTCTCCACCCGCCGTTGTCGCCTCCACGTCCGTGGGCGAGAAGTAGGCTCCCGCATCCACGTGCGAATGATAGAGCACCTTGGCGGGCCTGCCCGCCGCTGCTCGCTCACGTATCTCTCTTTCGAATTTCAAAGGATTGATATCGAAATACATCCGGCCGGTGCGGGGATATGTCTCGGGATCGAGCGCATGCAGCTTGTTCGCGCGATTCTCCATTGGCACAATCTCGTCGACGAGGAGCGCATCACTCGCGCCAGAGAATGGTCCAACGAGCAGTCCGCAGCTTTCCTCATCGCGCGCGTAGGCCGCCTTCGCCTCTTCATCCACGCGCGCAAGGATATCCGCATGGATGACAAGGCCTCCCAAAATCCATGGATGCTTGTCAATATCGTGCATGACTACCAGACGTATTCCTTCTCCCACTGGAGTGGAGAGAAATACCGGTCTCCCCGATCGGCAATGATCGCAACCACACAACCAGGCTTGCCTTCACGCTGCAGCCGCTCCGCCATGCTCACCGCGGCAAATACGTTTGCACCCGACGAATGCCCAATATGGACTCCCTCTTCCCGCGCAAGCCTGTCCGCCATATCCCAAGCCTGTTCGGTGGACACGTGGAAGATCTCGTCATGGCCTGCGGCGTCATAGATCTCGGGAATGATGCTCGAGGCGAAGTGCTTGAGTCCGTCGAGTCCGTGAATGGGAGAGTCGGGTTGCACGGCGATGCAGCGGATAGATCTGTGGTGCTCGCGCAGCCGGCGCGCCGTGCCCATCATCGTGCCGCTCGTGCCAAGGCCGGCAACGAAATGCGTGATTGTGTCGCCCACGTCACGCAAGATCTCCGGCCCCGTGCCGTAATAATGCGCGAGAGGGTTTGACGGATTCGCATATTGATCCGGGTAAAACCATTTCTCCGGATCTTCCTCGACGATTTTCTTCACGAGGCGGATCGCGCCGTCCGTGCCCTCGAGTTCATCGGAGAAAATAGTCTCCGTGCCAAATGCACGAACGATATCCTTTCGTGCCTTCGACACGTTTGCCGGCATGACGAGCTTTACTGGAATCCCAAGGGCCGCGCCGTAAAGCGAATACGCAACTCCCGTGTTGCCGCTCGTTGCGTCGATGAGCGTCTGACCTTTGCGCAGCCGACCACTCTTGCGCGCGTCCTGGATCATGCGAAGCGCTGGGCGATCCTTGACGCTGCCGCCCGGATTTTCGAATTCGAGTTTCGCGTAAACGGCGACATCCGGTGCATTTTTGGTAACGACACGCAGGCGCAAAAGCGGCGTATCTCCGACGGCTTCGACAACCGACTCCATCCGGTGAGCTCGCATGACACCGCTCATGACAATATCTCCTTTTCATCTTCGAAAACGATATGGCGCATGGCAATGAGCGCGCGCAGCGATCCTTCGGCGACCTCGCGCGCTGCCGCGTGATCGATGCCGAGCGACGCGACGTCAAGCTCCCGCACACATGCAACCTTAAGGTTGCATGATGCAACCCTCCCTACCCCGGCGAGTCGCAAGTACGTTGCCTCGATCTCGCGCACAAACCCCTGGCCGCCGAGAACGACGGCGGCCGCGCCGAGACGCACCTGCCCCTCCTCACCGATTTCCGGCACGCGAATCTGGCGCTCGTAGCGGCGACGAAGAAAGCTCACGCGATTCACCCTCCGGCGATGGCAGGAACGATGCTGATCTGATCGCCGGCCTTGAGTGCCGTTGACAGACCGCCGGTGAAGCGGACGTCTTCCTCACCGACGTAAATGTTGATGAAGCGGCGCACGCCTTTTTCGTCGAGCAACCGGTCACGAAGGCCGGGATGGCGCGTCTCGAGATCGGCGATGACGTCACCCACGGTGCTACCCGCGCCTTTGACTTCGTCGGCGCCACCCGTGAGGGTTCGCAGCGCGGCCGGGATTCGAACGATGATCTCCATGATGACTGTCTCCTACGAATGCGTCGCGAAACGAATGGCGTTTCTATCAGAAGTCACGCGCGGGCACCGCACAGCGCGCACCTCGAACGAGGTTCAATGCGCCGCCGCCTTACAAAAAGCGTCTTTGCATCAAAAGTGAAAAGCGCGCCGAACACGTCCTTGCCTAAAAGCGCAGAGAGCGCGAGATCGGCTTGCGCGGCCGCAACGACACCGACCATCGGCCCAATCACGCCCGCCTCCGCGGAGTTCACCTGGTCACTCGGAATGTCCTCGAACAAGCAGCGGTAACACGGCTTGCCCGCAGATCCGACCGCGAGCGCCGTGCCGTACCAGCGAACTGCGGCCGCGTGAACGACGGGCCTGTGCGCGCCATGCGCAGCGTCTGCCGCGAGAAACTTCGTCGAGAAGTTGTCGCTGCATTCGACGACGAGATCATAACGGGACGCGAGATCCACCGCGTTCATCGGCAGAAACCGCGTCTCATGGGCTTCGATGCGCACCTGTGGCGCGAGCGCCGTGAGAGCGCGCGAAGCGGCCAACGTCTTCGACACACCAACGTCCTCCTCGCGATAAAGGATCTGCCGATGGAGGTTCGTCACGTCGACGAGATCATCGTCCACGAGGCCGATCGTCCCGACGCCGGCGCGCGCGAGCACGATGGACGCCGGACATCCGAGACCGCCCACGCCAACGACAAGCACGCGCGCAGTCGATAGAATACTCACGCCAGGCCGTCGCGCGGATCGTCGACAGTGATGCCCGGGAAGTAGTCCTCGAGGCTGAAATACCGTTCGCCCGTGTCGCAAAGCACGGTGACGACGTTCTTGCCTGCACCGAGCTCGTGCGCGATGGCCAACGCCGCAACGATGTTCGCCCCGGAGCTGATGCCAACGAGCAGCCCTTCACGCCGCGCAAGCAGCATCTTCGCCCGCCATGCATCTTCGTCCGTCACCGTGCGCACTTCGGAGACCACCGACGCGTCGTAGTTGCGCGGGACGAACCCGGCGGCAAGCCCTTGGATCTTCGTCGGCCCGCGCTCACCTCGCGAGATGGTCGCGCACGCGGCCGGTTCAACGGCGACGATGCGCGCCGATGCATGCACTTTGCATATTTCTCGGCCCACGCCGCTCACGGTTCCGCCGGTGCCGACGCCCGAGACGAAAGCGTCGACGTCGAGAGGACCCATGGACGTTAGAATCTCGTGAGCCGTGGTTCGCGCATGCACGGAGGGATTGGCTGGATTGGCGAACTGCTCGGGCATGAATGCGCCCGGCGTGCGCTCTTGGATTTCGTGCGCCTTCGCGATGGCTCCATCCATTTGCTCTTCAGCGGGCGTGAGCACGATCTCTGCGCCGTAGGCCTCGAGTAATTGCCTACGTTCGAGGCTCATGCTCTCCGGCATCGTCAGAATGAGCCTGTAGCCCTTGACGGCGGCGATCCACGACAGGCCGATGCCCGTGTTGCCGCTCGTGGGTTCGACGATGGGGCCCGGCGGCCGGAGCAGACCGCGTGCTTCCGCATCTTCGATCATCGCGCGACAGACGCGATCCTTCACGCTGCCGCCTGGGTTCATGTGTTCCATCTTCGCCCACACCGTGGCGCGCGGAACGCTGCCGGCCCAAGGCGCTCGGATGCGCACGAGCGGCGTATGTCCAACGAGATCGAGCACAGAGGATGCAATCACGGAAATCTCCTTGCGCGCGCGAATCTACTTGCCACACGCGAATTATCAACCCAGAACGGCCCGGCTTGACCCCGCGGGGCCGCACGCTAGCGTTCTCAAGACGCGCGCAAGGAGCATCCAGCGTTTTGAGCATTTTAAAAGCATGTCTACCAGCCGTCGCGAGCGGACCGAGGCTAGGGCGGACGCGAGTACCGCGCGGAACAGGCTTGAAGGCCTTTGAGCACGGAGCGCAGCGCCCAACCGACGCATTGGTCTGCGCAGCAGGCTGGTAAACATGCTTTCAGAACCGATCGTTTTGGCCGTTGTTGTGGCGGCCGTCGGCTCTCTCTTCGCCTCGGCCGACGCAGCGCTGACGTCCTTGCCTGAAGTGCGGCTTCAGACTCTCCTAGAAAAAAAGGAGCGAGGTTTTCTCCGCTTCTCGGCAAACAGGCAGCGCCTTCTCGCGCGCTGGCTCGTGCTACGTGTACTCTGCATCAGCACCGCTTCGGTGCTCGTTCTACGGGCGCTCGGAAGTGCGCTCGGTATCGCGGCAGCCGCTGCAGTCTCGGTGTTCGCATCCGTGCTGACGTACGGAACGTTCACCGAAATCCTCGGCACCATGGCGCGCCGAAGACCCGAAGCCGTGGGCCGCCTCGTTCTTCGCTATCTCAGGCCGTTCGAGTGGATCGTCCTTCCGATCGCCGAGCCGCTCGCTGCGCTCGGTAGCTTCATTGGCGCGCGCGTCCCCGAAGACTCCGCGGCCAAGATTGCACGCATGACCGAGGAGGAAGTGGAGTGGCTCGTCGCGCAGAGCGAGAGGGCGGGCGCGCTCGAGAAGGAGCCGGCCACGATGATCCGTAACGTGCTCGACTTCCGGAACCTGACCGCCAGAGAAGTCATGGTTCCAAGGCGGCGCGTCTCGAGCATCGAAGTCACCATGCCGCTCGATTGCGTGTTCGATCACGTGATCAAACACGGTCACTCGCGCTACCCGGTCTATCGCGAAGGTCTCGATAACGTCGTCGGCCTCCTCTACGTCAAAGATCTCTTCGACGTCGTGCGAAAAAACCAGCTCTCAACGATGAAGCTCGAAGACCTGATACGGAAGCCAGTCCTCTTCATCGCCGAGTCACAGCTAACGCTCAGCGTGCTGCGCGAGATGCGAAGCCTCCGGCTTCACCTTGCCATCGTGAGCGACGAATTCGGCGGAACGAGCGGCATCGTCACGCTCGAGGACATCATCGAAGAGATCGTCGGCGAGATCCACGACGAATACGACACCGACGAAGTCGCGCCCATTCAGAAGCTCGCCGACGGCCGCTTCGTGGCAGACGCCGCTATCTCGATCGGCGATCTCGAGGTGCACCTCGGCAACAAGCTCCCTGAAGATGGCGACTTCGAGTCGCTCGGCGGCCTCATCATTCATCACGCCGGCCGCGTTCCGGAGGTCGGCACAACCCTCGAACTCGACGGCTACGACCTTATCGTGCGAGAAGCCAACGAGACGCACGTGATCAAAGTCGAGATCGTCCGCACGCGGCTCGAGCCGCTGCCGGTATGAACTTTCATACCGCTACCATCCGCCTACCGCTTTCAAGTTGACGCGAGGTCGAGGCGGGGCCGAGCAGCGGACCGGAACAGCCTCTTGGCTTTGAGGACCGCAGCGCAGGCCCCAACGATGAGATCGCGTCAAATCGAAAGCGGTACATAACCCCATGCGAGATCGGCGCGTGTCTCGGGATCGGTGCCGGCGCCGATTCGCACGTAGCCTCGGCAGAGAAGTGCGCTGCATCGAAGGGCGCGCGAGATCGTGTGCCCGCGGCCCAGAGCAAAGAACACACGGCGTGCGAGGGTCGGTGCTTCAACGACACGCGCGAGCACGATGACGAGAGCCCCCGGTTCGAGCGAGTCCGGTTCGGGCAACGCCGCAGCAAGACTCGCGACGTCGTGAGCCTGCTCCGGTCCGAGCGCCACAGCATACGCGGCACCGTCGTCGCGGTAGATCGAACCGAGCGGCGCCGACTGCGCAAAGGACGGCAGCGTTGCCCCGATCAGGCGAAAGCCATTTGGGCGCGCGGGAAGTGGGGGCGACACAAACGTGAGAATTACTGCACTCTGTTGAGGCCTTCGGCAAGCCTGTCGGCGCGCTCGAGCAAGCCTTTCGATCCCGACACCGCATCGCCGCCCTGCTCACCGTGAATGTCCGCGACGAGACGCGCGAGCTGGCTGCCAAGCTGCGCGATTTGACCCGAGGTCTCACTGGGGAATGCCGCCTCGATCGATTTGGGCGCAACGTACAGCGCGGCGGGTTTGTCGAGCCCGCCTGCTGCGTACTTTGGCGCCGATACCGTTTCCTTCGTCAGAGGATTCACGGCCTCGAACTCTTTCGGCAATGCGACCTGCTGCGCGGGATTCGGAACCTCGATGGCCTTGGCGAGCGGCGCGAGCACTGCCACCGCGTTGTTCGACGCGTCCCTGGGACCACCGAGAAGAACGACATAACTGATGGTCGCCTTCTGGCCTGCCGCAAGTTGCTCCGTAATGGGCTTTTGCAGCCTGGTGAGCAGAGACACCACGGCGTTCTTGCGATCATTGACGGCTTGCACCGACGTGATGAACTCGATCAGGCTTGTCGAAGTGTCTATCGAAAAGCCGCTGAAGCGCACGCCGGCAAGCTTCGACCCGTCGAAGTCGACGTTGATGGCACCGAGATCGTGCGCGAGCGTGGCGGGGAACTTCTTGTCTTTGAGCAGACTGTTGCGCCCTGCTTCCACCGTGTCGGAAAGCTTCTGGAGATCCGTGCGCGCGTGGATCACTTTGGTAGCGAGATCCCTTGCATTATTGACCGATATCTGCCGGGCGTTGCTTGTCTCGTGGGAGGAACCCCAGACGTAACCGACGATGCCGAAACCGAGAGCAGCAACGGCGGCCGCCAAGAGCGCCTGTTTGCGGGCACCCCTGCGAGCTTCGTGCACGGCAGCGTCATCGACGATGATACGTTGAGGCGGCGGCGGTGGTGCAGGCGTTGCCGCGCGATATGGAGCCGCAACAGCAGCAACGAGCGGGTTCGACGGATCGAGCGGCACGCCCGATTTATCGAATGCCGGCGGCGGCGCGACTCCCGGCGGTATGGGCACGCGCGACGGAGACGCGGACGAAGCAGCGGCCTCCGACGACGCGACCGGCGCCACGAGCCCCGGGGGCGGAGTGGGTACCGGTACATTTTGGGGGCCGCTCTTTCCGAGACGTGCCTTGAGATCGATCTTCGGCTTCTTTTCTTCGGCCATCGAATCCCTCGATGCAGAGACAGTTCGCGGGGTGGACGAGAACTCTTACCGCGAGAGCAACGTGCGCGTCACTTTATTGGCTTATAGGGGGAAGCGCAACGGGCGGCGAGGCTTGGAGACGCTCGGATGGATTGAGAGCGTGATATCGAAGAAAGTCATTTCTGACATCTCAGGGGTGCGTGCTGTAGGGTCGGCGCGTGGACTTTCATGGGTGGATCGACATCTATCTCGATCACCTGCGCGTCGAACGCGCGCTTGCCAAGAACACACTCGAGGCCTACGCGCGCGATCTCGGCGAGCTTGCGCGGCAGCTCGACGACGGGACCGTCAGCGACGTACGCCGCATCGATCCCAGCCACGTGCTCGGCTTCGTCATTGCGGGCAGCAAGCGAGGGAAATCTGCGCGATCGAGCACGAGGCAGCTCTCTGCACTTCGTGGCTTCTTCAAGTTCCTCGTGCGCGAGCGCGCCCTCGACACCGATCCCACCGCGCTCATCGATCGGCCCAAGCTTGCGCGCAGACTCCCGCGCGTTCTGTCGTACGAGGAAGTGGACCGGCTGCTCGCTGCACCTCCCACGGACACGGCGCGCGGCGTGCGCGACAGCGCCATGATCCATTTGATGTACGCATCGGGACTTCGCGTCTCGGAGCTCTGCGCACTCAAACTGAGCGACCTCGATCGCAAAGTTGGCACCGTGTCGCCGCTCGGCAAAGGGAAAAAACGTCGGGTCGTGCCGGTGGGAGAAATCGCTCTCGAGCGGCTCGATCTCTATATCGATGCGGTGCGCCCACACACGAAAGGCGCCGCCACCGATCCGCATCTCTTCCTCTCACCACGCGGCAAGCGCTTCACGCGGCAAGGCTTCTGGAAGCTCCTCAAGGCTTACGCGCGCGCGTGCGGGATCACGACGCCCATCTCACCGCACAAGTTACGGCACTCCTTTGCCACGCATCTTCTTCGAGGAGGAGCAGATCTGCGCGCGGTGCAAGCCATGCTCGGGCACGCCGATCTCGGCACCACCGAGATCTACACACGCGTTGCCCAGGATCACGTGCGAGCCGCTTACGACCGCGCGCACCCGCGCGCATGAGCGCGTTTACCAGCCTGCTGCGCGCCGCGATGCCTGCGTTGGCCCCTGCGGTGCCTGCGCACGTACGATCAGTACGCTTACGCGGGCTCCTCGGGTCCGCCTTGGCCTCGCGTCGCTCGCGACGGCTGGTAAACGCGCTCTATAGAGAGTCGTGACTGGTGTACGTTGGCGAACGCTGATGCATGCGTTTTCGGTGATCGAGCCAACCGTCGTCGAGACCCCCGTCATCGTCGAGATCCCGCATGCAGGGGTCGCCGTCGACGCACCTTCTCTCGCCTATCTCGCGGCGCCCGCAACCTCCATTGGTCGCGACGCGGATCTCTACGTCGACGACTTGTACGAAGACGCGCCGGCACACGGCGCCACCGCAGTCGTCGCCCACATCTCACGCTACGTCGTGGATCTCAATCGAGGCGAGAACGATGTCGACAGCGATGCCGTCGAAGGCGCAACGAGCGCACGACGCGCGAGCCGCGGCGTGGTTTGGCGCCTGACGAGCGACGGCGCGCGCGCACTCGAGCGGCCATTGCCAAGAACCGAACTCGAACGGCGACTCGAGACGTACTACCGGCCTTATCATCGAGCACTCGCTCGGATCATCGAGCGAAAGCGGAAGAAATTCGGCTTCGCCGTCGTGCTCGCCGCACACTCGATGCCGAGCATGGGCCGACCAGAACGCAGCGACGGACAAGTGCAGCGTGCCGATCTCGTGCCCGGAACGCGCGGCCGAACGAGCGCAGCGCGAAGCTTCATCGACGCCGTTGAAGCCCACGCACGCGCAGCTCACCTCTCGGTTGCGCACGATGATCCGTACCAAGGCGGATACACAACATCGTTTTATGGGCGCCCGGATCTGAACGTACACGTGATTCAGGTGGAGTTGGCGCGCCGCCTCTACATGAGTGAGGTCTCGCTCACGAAGAATTCAGGCTTCGCCGAGATGCGTGCATTCTGCACCGATCTGGTCTCGGTTCTCGGACGCACGGTCCCAAATCGCTAGAAACCGGAAAGCGGTCTATTCTTTCTTCGTCGACGTGCGGAGGGCCGCTTCAAGAAATGCCACGCGCAGAAGAGCCTCCTCTTTGGCCTTCCGCTCCACCTCCTTTGCGGAACGCTCCGCCTCTTCGGCGGTGGGCCACAAGTGAAGGCCCGCTTCGTCGTCAGCAATTCGCAACTTGCGGCCCTCCTCGACCGGCACGAGATAACCACCGATGGCAGGTGAATAGACCGGGCCGTCGCCTGCATGAACTCGCCTGAATTCCCCGCTCTCGTTGCGGCACCAAAGCTGGAGCCGATACGGGCCGCCGAGGCTTTTGGGGCCCGCGAGCATGGGATCGAAGATGCACAATTCCCCCGTTCCGCTTTCCGCGTACTTCTCCGGCGCAATCTCATAATC